>NZ_RWIL01000034.1:0-57156 GCF_009764635.1 Pseudomonas sp. PB103
CGATAAGACCACTTTGCGCATCAGCCCGACATCGGCCAACGCCCGATCAGTCACCCCGAAAAAGCCCCCGCCCTCACGCGACACCATCACATGCTCCAATGCGCAGAACTGTTGGCGGGTGGGTGCGTCAAAAAACAAAATCAGCTAAAAGTCCCGCCCCGCTAAGGCTAAACTGCCTGACATTCCGAGACCCTCTACGTCCGAGCCTGCGAGCCGGTTTGAGCTGACATGACGCGCACCCACGAAATCCGCCCCGACCTGGACGAAGGCATTGACCGCAAAGTCCTCAGCCAACTGCGCGCGCGGTTTCTCAAACTCAATGAAGGCCGCCTTGGGCGCGCCCTCGAAGGGTTGTCGACACGCCAGCAAAGCGTACTGACGCTGCTGCCGCTGTTCTTCCATGTCAACCATCCGCTGCTGCCGGGTTATGTCTCGGGCAGTACGCCGGCTGGTCTGTCTAATTACGAGCCCGACGCCAATGTGCTCGCCGAAGCCCAGCGCCTGACCCGATCGTTTTCTTACAAGCCGCGCCACGGCAGCAACCCGCCGCGACCTATTCAAGGTCTGTTTCTGATGGGCAGCCTCGGCACGCTGGCGCAGGCCGATCAGAGCGACATGGACGTTTGGGTCTGCCATGCGCCAGACCTCAACGAAAGCGAACTCACTGAGCTGAGCAAGAAATGCCAACTGCTGGAAGCCTGGGCCGCGAGCCAGGGCGCCGAGGCGCATTTCTTCCTGATCGACCCGGTGCGCTTCGTCAAAGGCGAGCGCGACACCCAACTCAGCTCGGAAAACTGCGGCAGCACCCAACACTATCTATTGCTGGACGAGTTCTACCGCACCGCGATCTGGCTGGCCGGGCGCACGCCGATCTGGTGGCTGGTGCCGGTTTACGAGGAAACCGCCTACGACCTGTACACCCACACCCTGCTGTCGAAGCGCTTCATTCGCGCCGACGAAACTCTGGATCTCGGCCATCTGGCGACGATTCCACCGGGAGAGTTCATCGGCGCGGGTTTGTGGCAGTTGTTCAAGGGCATCGAGTCACCGTACAAATCGGTGCTCAAACTGTTGCTGACCGAGGTTTACGCCAGCGAGCACCCACACGTGCAGTGCCTGAGCCTGCGCTTCAAAAAAGCCGTGTTCGCCAATCAGCTCGATCTTGATGAGCTGGATCCGTACATGGTCGTGTACCGGCGCATCGAGGAATACCTCATTGCGCGCAACGAGCCGGAACGCCTGGAACTGGTGCGCCGCGCGCTGTATCTGAAGGTCAACCGCAAGCTCACCGGCAACAGTCGCACCCAGAGCTGGCAACGTTCGTTGCTCGAACGGCTGGCCAGCGAATGGCATTGGGATCAGCGGCAACTGGCGCTACTCGACAGCCGCAGCCAGTGGAAAGTCCGTCAGGTCAGCGCCGAGCGCCGTGCGCTGGTCAACGAGCTGAATTACAGCTATCGCTTCCTGACCCAGTTCGCCCGCACCGAGCAAACTGTCAGCCTGATCAACAAGCGCGACCTCAACGTGCTCGGTCGCCGGCTCTATGCCGCCTTCGAACGCAAGGCCGACAAGGTCGAGTTCATCAACCCCGGCATCGCCCCGGACCTGGCCGAAGACACCCTGACGCTGGTGCAATCGCGCAACAAAAAGGAACCCGGGCAAACCCAGTGGGGCCTGTACAACGGCAGCCTCACCGCGCTGGAGTGGGAGCACTTTGCGCCGATCAAGCGCAGCCGCGAGTTGCTTGAATTGCTGACCTGGAGTCACCGCAACGGCGTGATCGACAGCAGCACCCGCCTGGCACTACACCCTGGCACCAGCGACCTGAGCGAGTTCGAACTGTTCAACCTGCTCGGCAGCCTGCAACAGTGCATCGCCCTGCCCTTGCCCACCGTGGCCGAAGAGCCATTGCTGCGCGCCGCCGTGCCGAGCGAAGTGCTGATGCTGGTCAACGTCGGCGTCGACCCGCTCAAGCATCACCGCGACCTCAACATCCTGATGACCACCGAGCGCACCGACTCGCTGAGCTACGCCGGTGTGCGCGAAAACCTCGTGTTGACCCTCGATCAAGTCACGCTCAACAGCTGGAACGAAGTGCTGGTCAACCGCTTCGACGGGCCGCACGCCCTGCTCGATTGCCTGCGCGATTACCTCAACAACCTGCCACGCGGGCCGTTGCAACCGTCGTTGAAGGTGCGCTGTTTTTGCCACAACCGCGCGCAGTTCATTGCCCGTCGTGTCGAGGAAATCGTCGACACCGCGCAAAACCTGCTGCTCAGTGATTTGAACCACCGCTACCTGATTCAAGTGCAGCAGCACTATCACGTGCTGGAGTTGGTGCCGGGCCAGGTCAACCACGTCGCTCTCGCGACCCTGCCGGCACTGCTCGATTACCTCGGCGAAGAACAGCCGCGCTACAGCCCGCTGCACCTTGACCCGATGGCGCTGGAGGAGCACGACCTCGCGCTGATCCTGCCAATGGGCCAGCCGGAATGCATTCAGGTGTTCTACCGCATCACCGAACAGCAAGCCGAGCTGTACGTATTGGATGAATTCAATGCGCTGTGGCAGCAGCATTTGCCGTACCACGACGAGCAGAGTCTGCTGGTGCCGCTGCAGCGCTTCCTGCAATCGATCCTGTTCCGTCGCGAAGCCGTGTTGCCGATGGACGCCGGCCCGGGTGCCCGTCTCGAAACGTTGTATTACCAGTTATTGCCTTCGGGTCCGGGGCGCGCGCGACGGGTCGAAGCGCGACCGGCACCGCAGACCCCGGTAAACAAGCCGTTCTACGACGTGCAGGCGATCGTCGGCAAAGCCGCACCGGGCGAAGTGCAGGTCACGCTGTATTGCAATCAACGGGAATTCAGTGAGCTGGAACATGGCGACCAGCTGTTCAGCGTGGTCGCCCAGGAGATCGTCGAGCAGCGCCGCGACAGCGAACGCTATCGCTGCTACATCACCGACCTCGACCTCTCGGGCCTGCTCGGTGACGGGCAGAGTTCAAGCAATCTGTATCTACGCTACAAGGCTGACCTGGAGCGCGCTCTGAACGAGGCACTCGAACAGGTCTGAAGGCGGGTTACTCGCGGAAATCACCGCCGTTGGCCGGCTGCGATTCGACTTCGAGCAAGGTCAGCTTGAGGGTCTTGCCACCCGGTGCCGGCCAGTCGATGTGTTGACCGACTTTCAGGCCCAGCAGTGCACTGCCGACCGGTGCCAGAATGGAAATCTTGCCTTCGTCAGCGTTGGCATCCTTGGGATAGACCAGCGTCAGGTGGTAGTCCTTGCCACTGCCTTCTTCACGGCAATGCACGCGCGAATTCATCGTCACGACATCGGCGGGCACTTCATCGTGGCCGACCACGTCGTCGGCACGGTCCAGTTCGGTTTGCAGCGCGATCACGCCCGGCGCAGCCTGGTCTTTGTCGTTCAGGCTGTCGATCAGGCGCTCCAGACGTTGCACGTCCAGACGGGTGAGGGTGATGGAAGGTGCGGTCATGATCCGGGCAGACTCCTTTCTTCTGCACAAAAAAAGCAAAACCCCGCCAAAAAAGACGGGGTTTTCACCGTGCCTCGGTGGTTTGAGGCGTCTGCGGACACTATCACAGCTCAAAAAATATACAAGCCACCCACCCGGCCACCCCTGTAGGAGCTGCCGCAGGCTGCGATCTTTGCTTTTAAAGATTCAAGATCAAAAGATCGCAGCCTTCGGCAGCTCCTACATTGAGGAGTTGCGGCGTTCGGCGGCCTGGGCGCAGATGACCCGGCGGCGCTGATCGTCTGCCGAACGCCATTCGCGAATGTCCTCGACATGGCGGAAGCAACCCAGGCAGACCTTCTGCTCATCCAGCCGGCAAACCCCGCTGCACGGCGAAGGCACGGCCGCGCTGACATTGCTGTAAAGCGGCTTCGGCGGACGAACGGGAGCAGTCTCAGTCACGAAATCACAGACCTTCGAAATCGAAGTCGGCGCCGGCCTGCTGCTTGACGATGCGCTCGAGCATTTCGCCCAATTGCTCTTCGCTCTTGTCGCACATCCAGCGCTCGCTTTCTTCGTCGTAATCAAAGTGGAAACCACCGGACACCGCCGCCAGCCACAACTGACGCAGCGGCTCCTGGCGGCTGAAGATCAGCTGCGAGCCGTTTTCGAACTTGACGGTGAGCACACCGGCCGAGTTCTCCATGTCGATATCCAGGTCGCTTTCATCAAAGATGTCTTCCAGTTTTTCCTGGGTTTCATCGACCAGATCGTGGAAACGGGCTTCGGACAAACTCATTGCGGCAACCTCAAAAAATGTTCTGATCAGGCTCAAGCGCCGAAAGATACGGACGCTGCCGGCCGATTGCAAAGATTAACGACCAAGCACCGATCGGCGTAACAAACCCGGTACCTGTGGGAGCGGGCTTGCCCGCGATGAGGCCGGCAAATTCAACATTGATGTCGATTGAACCACCGCAATCGCGGGCAAGCCCGCTCCCACAGGGTTCTATATGCTGGTGGGCAAGCCCCGCCGGACGGGAAGGCCATCACATAGGCAAGCTGCCGGGTGGCCGGTATACTCCGGCGCAATTAACGCATTTTCAAGGATTTCGCCATGAAGCGCCTGATCTCTTCCCTTGCTGCGCTCGTCGCGGTTGCCTGCCTCGTTTCGGCCTGCGGTCAAAAAGGCCCGCTGTACCTGCCCGAT
This sequence comes from Pseudomonas sp. PB103, assembly GCF_009764635.1. NCBI lineage: Bacteria > Pseudomonadati > Pseudomonadota > Gammaproteobacteria > Pseudomonadales > Pseudomonadaceae > Pseudomonas > Pseudomonas sp. PB103. Next base: position 4,689 of record NZ_RWIL01000034.1, read on the forward strand.
GACGATCAGGACCCGGCCGAGCAAGCCAAATCGTCGCAACAACAGCCTGCCTCCAAGGCGCACAAGCACGACGTTTACCAATAAGGGATCGCCATGGACGCTTTTAACTACCGTGGCGGGGAACTGTTTGCGGAAGGTGTGGCGCTGTCTGCCATCGCCGACCGCTTTGGCACGCCCACCTACGTTTACTCGCGCGCACACATCGAAGCCCAGTATCTGGCTTACGCCGATGCGCTGGCCGGCATGCCGCACCTGGTCTGCTTTGCGGTCAAAGCCAACTCCAACCTCGGCGTACTGAATGTCCTGGCGCGTCTGGGCGCCGGTTTCGACATCGTGTCCCGTGGCGAACTGGAACGCGTGCTCGCCGCTGGCGGCAGCCCTGAAAAAATCGTCTTCTCCGGTGTCGGCAAGACCCGCGACGACATGCGTCGTGCGCTGGAAGTCGGCGTGCACTGCTTCAACGTCGAATCCACTGACGAGCTCGAGCGCCTGCAAGTCGTGGCTGCCGAACTGGGCGTTCGCGCCCCGGTTTCCCTGCGCGTGAACCCGGACGTCGATGCCGGCACCCACCCGTACATTTCCACCGGTCTCAAAGAGAACAAGTTCGGCATCGCCATCGCCGACGCCGAAGACGTGTACGTGCGTGCCGCGCATCTGCCGAACCTGGAAGTGGTTGGCGTCGACTGCCACATCGGTTCGCAACTGACCACGCTGCCACCGTTCCTCGATGCGCTCGACCGTCTGCTGGATCTGGTCGATCGTCTCGGCGATTGCGGCATTCACCTGCGCCACATCGATCTCGGTGGCGGTCTGGGTGTGCGTTATCGCGATGAAGAGCCGCCATTGGCTGCCGACTACATCAAAGCCGTGCGCGAGCGCCTCAACGGTCGTGATCTGGCGCTGGTGTTCGAGCCGGGCCGTTTCATCGTTGCCAACGCCGGCGTGCTGCTGACTCAGGTCGAGTACCTCAAGCACACCGAACACAAGGATTTCGCCATCGTCGACGCGGCGATGAACGACCTGATCCGCCCGGCGCTGTATCAGGCGTGGATGGACGTTACCGCAGTCAAACCGCGTGACACCGCTGCGCGCAAATACGACATCGTTGGCCCGATCTGCGAAACCGGTGACTTCCTCGCCAAGGATCGCGAGTTGGCCCTGGCCGAAGGCGATTTGCTGGCGGTGCATTCGGCCGGCGCCTACGGTTTTGTGATGAGCTCCAACTACAACACCCGTGGCCGTGCCGCTGAAGTGTTGGTAGACGGTGATCAGGCTTTTGAAGTGCGTCGCCGCGAGACCGTGGCCGAGCTGTTTGCCGGCGAAAGCCTGCTGCCGGAGTAACCCATGCTGCTGCGTTTTACTAAAATGCACGGCTTGGGCAATGACTTCATGGTTCTCGACCTGGTCAGCCAGCACGCGCATATTCAGCCAAAGCACGCCAAGCAATGGGGCGACCGCCACACTGGCATTGGTTTCGACCAATTGCTGATCGTCGAGGCGCCGAGCAATCCGGACGTGGATTTCCGTTATCGGATCTTCAACTCCGACGGCTCGGAAGTTGAGCAGTGCGGCAACGGTGCGCGCTGCTTTGCGCGCTTCGTGCTCGACAAGCGTCTGACCGCCAAACGGCAGATCCGCGTCGAGACCAAGGGCGGCATTATCGAACTGGACGTACGTAACGACGGCCAGATCGGCGTGAACATGGGCGCTCCACGACTGGTGCCGGCGGACATTCCGTTCGAAGCGCCAGCGCAAGCCATCAGCTATCAGCTGGAAGTCGATGGCACCACGGTCGAACTGGCCGCGGTGTCGATGGGCAATCCGCACGCGGTATTGCGCGTGCAGGACATCAACAGTGCACCGGTGCATGAGCTGGGGCCGAAAATCGAACATCACCCGCGCTTCCCCGCGCGCGTGAACGTCGGTTTTCTCCAGGTCATCGACCGCAACCGTGCGCAGTTGCGCGTGTGGGAACGTGGTGCCGGGGAAACCCAGGCCTGCGGCACCGGCGCTTGTGCAGCGGCTGTCGCTGCGATCAGCCAGGGGTGGATGGATTCGCCGCTATTGATCGACCTGCCCGGCGGGCGTCTGTCCATTGAATGGGCAGGCCCTGGCCAACCGGTGCTGATGACCGGTCCGGCAGTGCGTGTATACGAAGGACAAGTACGTCTTTGAGTGAGCAGAAACCATGACCGATAAGCCTCAGGTACCCGCCCGACAGTCCGACGAATCAGCGTCCGAGAGCCTGGAGGCGGCAGCGGTTGCTGCGTACCTTGAGGCGCATCCGGACTTCTTCGTCGAGCACGAAGAACTGCTGCCCGCCCTGCGCATTCCGCACCAGCGCGGTGACACCATATCGCTGGTCGAGCGGCAGATGACTATCCTGCGCGACCGCAACATCGAGATGCGTCACCGCCTCTCGCATTTGATGGACGTCGCCCGCGACAACGATCGCCTGTTCGACAAGACTCGTCGCCTGATCCTCGCCCTGATGGACGCCTCCAGCCTGGAAGACGTGGTGATCAGCGTCGAAGACAGTCTGCGCCAGGATTTCCAGGTGCCTTTTGTCAGCCTGATCCTGCTCGGTGATAACCCGGCGCCGGTCGGTCGCTGGGTCACTCACGCCGACGCCCAGGTCGCCATCGGCGGTCTGCTCACCGAAGGCAAAAGTGTCAGCGGCAGCCTGCGTGAGCATGAGCTGGACTTCCTCTTTGGTGAAGAACAGCGCAAGCAGATCGGCTCAACTGCCGTGGTCGCCGTCAGCCATCAAGGCATCCACGGCATTCTGGCGATCGCCAGCCGTGATCCGCAGCACTACAAGAGTTCGGTCGGTACGCTGTTCCTCAGCTATATCGCCGAAGTCATGGGCCGCGTGCTGCCACGGGTCAACAGCTCCCTGCGCTCGGTACGCTGAGCATGGAACGACAACTGGACGCTTACTGCGAACACCTGCGCAGTGAGCGACAGGTGTCGCCGCACACGCTGTCGGCCTACCGCCGCGACCTCGATAAAGTCCTCGGCTGGTGCGTCAAACAGAACATCGGCAGTTGGGCGGCGCTGGATATTCAGCGTCTGCGCAGCCTGATCGCTCGTCTGCATGCGCAAGGGCAGTCCTCGCGCAGCCTCGCCCGATTGCTGTCGGCGGTGCGCGGGCTCTATCACTATCTGAATCGCGAAGGCCTTTGCGACCATGATCCGGCCACCGGTTTGGCACCGCCGAAAGGTGAACGCCGCCTGCCGAAGACCCTCGACACCGACCGTGCGCTGCAACTGCTTGAAGGTGCGGTCGAGGATGATTTTCTCGCACGGCGCGATCAGGCGATTCTGGAGTTGTTCTATTCCTCAGGCCTGCGTCTTTCCGAGCTGACCGGGCTCAATCTTGATCAACTTGATCTGGCCGATGGCATGGTGCAAGTGCTCGGCAAGGGCAGCAAGACCCGCCTGCTGCCGGTCGGCAAAAAGGCCCGCGAAGCCATCGAACAGTGGTTGCCGCTGCGCGCGATGACCAACCCGGCGGACGACGCTGTGTTCGTCAGCCAGCAAGGTCGACGCCTTGGCCCGCGAGCGATTCAGGTGCGGGTCAAATTGGCCGGCGAACGCGAGCTCGGGCAGAACTTGCACCCGCACATGCTGCGGCACTCCTTCGCCAGCCACTTGTTGGAATCCTCGCAGGATCTGCGCGCCGTGCAGGAATTGCTCGGCCACTCCGACATCAAGACCACGCAAATCTACACCCACCTGGACTTCCAGCACCTGGCGGCGGTCTACGACAGCGCCCACCCCCGGGCCAAACGCATGAAAGGCGATGATTCATGAGCATCCAGTTGATCACCTTCGACCTCGACGACACCCTGTGGGACACCGCGCCAGTGATCGTCAGCGCCGAAGCGGTATTGCGCGAATGGCTAAGCGAACATGCGCCGAACCTGGGCGCGGTGCCGGTCGAGCATTTGTGGGCGATTCGTGAGCGTGTGCTGGCCAATGAGCCGGGGCTGAAACATCGCATCAGCGCGCTACGTCGGCGCGTGTTGTTTCATGCGATGGAAGACGCCGGCTACGCCCATGGCGAAGCCACCGGCCTGGCAGACAAGGGTTTTGAAGTGTTTCTGCATGCGCGGCATCAGATCGAAGTGTTTCCTGAAGTCGAGCCAGTGCTGGAAATTCTCGCCAATCATTACGCCCTTGGCGTGGTCACCAACGGCAACGCCGATGTGCGTCGATTGGGTCTGGCGGATTACTTCAAGTTTGCGTTGTGCGCGGAAGATATCGGCATCGCCAAACCGGATGCGCGGCTTTTTCATGAGGCGTTGCAGCGCGGTGGCGCCACCGCCGAAACTGCCGTGCATATCGGTGATCATCCGGGTGATGACATTGCCGGAGCGCAGCAGGCGGGGTTGCGGGCTATCTGGTTTAACCCGGCGGGCAAACCGTGGGAAGCGGATCGTCTACCGGATGCCGAAATTCGCAGCCTGACGGATTTGCCAGCGGTACTCGCCCGCTGGAATACCCAACACTGACCCTGAATTTACATCACTCCCTGTGGGAGCTGGCTTGCCAGCGATGAGGCCAGCACATTCAACATCAATGTTGTCTGACAGGCCGCCATCGCTGGCAAGCCAGCTCCCACAGGGTCTGCATCGCCTTCCAATGTTTATTCCAGGCATGAAAAAGCCCGCAGCGACGGCGGGCTTTTTCAGCAAGCAAGCGGCACGCCTCAAATAGGGCGGCTACCGTACTTGTTGTCTGGCTTCTTCGGAGGATCGGCGACCACATTGGCCTCCACTTCCTGCACTTTTCCGCCGCGCGACAGGAACTCTTCCATGGCCTTGGCCAGGGCGTCGCGTTCCTTGTTCTTGGCTTCAATGCTCGGCAACTCATCTGCCGACACCGCAGCCTTGGCTTTGCCTTTGGCAGCCGGGGCCGGCGTATCGTCACCGCCATCGTCGTCAGCAACGTCTTCCGCTGCTGCTTCCAGGCCTTCCTCGGCCTCGTCTTCGTCGCCTACTTCGAGGTCGTCGTTTTCCAGATCATCGTCGCTCATGTTCTACCTCATGACTTGCGAAAAGCAGATTAGTTATAGACCAGCTTTGGCAACTGTCGAAAGTCGCCGTTAAAAAATCAGTAACCATTGGTGACCAACGGTTTATGCCCCTTCACCGTGCAAGGTGGCGAGGACTTTTCGAGCACCGCCATGATCACGGTGCTCGCCCAGATAAACGCCTTGCCAGGTCCCCAGAGCCAGACGACCTGCCGACACCGGCAGACTGATCTGGCAACCAAGCACGCTGGCCTTGAAGTGCGCCGGGAGGTCGTCCAGGCCTTCGTCGTTATGCTCATAGCCGTCTGTTCCTTGTGGGATCAGACGATTGAAAAATCGTTCGAAGTCGCGACGGACCGCCGGATCGGCGTTCTCGTTGATGGTCAACGACGCCGAGGTATGCTGCAGCCACAAATGCAACAGACCGACCCGGCACTCCCTGAGTTCAGGCAGGCCTTTGATCAACTCGTCCGTTACCAGATGAAAGCCCCGGGGCCGTGCCCGCAGGGTTATCAGAGTCTGTTGCCACATACAGTTCTCCGCACGTTCGGGGCGCATTCTAGCGCGCTCTGGGAAAAAACAAAGGCCCTAATACTCGCGCAATGACGTAAGACTTTGGCGGGTGAAAAACCGCCGTCGTAAACACGACTAAAGGCGTACGAAAAATCCTTTCAGCCTGTCGCTAAATGACAAATTCCGGACAAAAAAATGCCCGGCGAACCGGGCAATTTTTTTCAGTGCGCGTACTTACAGGTTGTAGCCGCGTTCGTTGTGTTGTGCCAGATCGAGGCCAACCGACTCTTCTTCCTCGGTCACACGCAGACCCATCACGGCGTCCAGGACCTTGAGGATGATGAAGGTGACTATCGCGGTGTAGATCACCGTGAAGCCGACGCCTTTGCACTGAATCCATACTTGTGCGGCGATGTCGGTCACGGTGCCGAAGCCACCCAGCGACGGCGCAGCGAAGACACCGGTGAGGATCGCGCCGAGGATACCGCCGATACCGTGTACGCCGAAGGCATCCAGGGAATCGTCATAACCGAGTTTGCGTTTCAGGGTGGTGGCGCAGAAGAAGCACACCACGCCTGCGGCCAGACCGATCACCAGTGCGCCCATCGGACCCACGGTGCCGGCAGCCGGAGTGATCGCGACCAGACCGGCAACCACACCCGAAGCAATGCCCAGTGCGCTTGGCTTGCCGTGGGTGACCCACTCGGCAAACATCCAGCCCAGCGCCGCCGCAGCGGTAGCGATTTGGGTAACCAGCATCGCCATACCGGCAGTGCCGTTGGCCGCCGCAGCGGAACCGGCGTTGAAGCCGAACCAGCCAACCCACAGCATCGCCGCGCCCATCAGGGTGTAACCGAGATTGTGCGGCGCCATCGGGGTGGTCGGGAAGCCTTTACGCTTGCCCAATACCAGGCAGCAGATCAGACCGGCCACACCGGCGTTGATGTGCACCACGGTGCCGCCGGCGAAGTCGAGCACGCCCCAGTCCCACATCAGGCCGCCGTTACCGGACCAGACCATGTGAGCGATCGGTGCATAAACCAGGGTGAACCAGATGCCCATGAAGATCAGCATCGCGGAGAACTTCATCCGCTCGGCGAACGCACCGACGATCAGCGCCGGGGTGATGATCGCGAAGGTCATCTGGAAGGTGATGAACACCGCCTCAGGGAACAGCGCCGCAGGACCGGTCAGGCTCGAAGGCGTGACACCGGCGAGGAACGCCTTGCCCATGCCGCCGAAGAACGAGTTGAAGTTGACGACGCCCTGCTCCATGCCGGTGGTGTCGAACGCGATGCTGTAGCCATAAATGACCCACAGGATGCTGATCAGACCGGTAATGGCGAAGCACTGCATCATCACGGAAAGAATGTTTTTCGAGCGAACCATGCCGCCGTAGAACAGCGCCAGGCCGGGGATGGTCATGAACAGCACAAGTGCCGTCGAGGTGAGCATCCAGGCAGTGTCGCCAGAATTGAGGACCGGGGCCGCCACTTCGTCTGCCGCCATAGCAAGGCCGGGCATTACGATAGACAACAGGGCTCCTAGCCCTGCGAATTTACGCAGAGTCATATTGTTTTCTCCTGGGGCGTTGGGGTTTGTGGCGGCGCTTAGATCGCGTCGGTATCGGTTTCGCCGGTACGGATGCGAATCGCCTGTTCCAGATTGACCACGAAGATCTTGCCGTCACCGATCTTGCCGGTGTTGGCCGCTTTGGTTATCGCCTCGATAACCCGATCCAGATCCTTGTCGTCGATGGCCACGTCGATTTTCACCTTGGGCAGAAAATCGACCACATATTCCGCGCCGCGATACAGCTCGGTGTGACCCTTCTGCCGGCCGAAGCCTTTGACTTCAGTAACGGTAATGCCCTGCACGCCGATTTCGGACAGCGACTCGCGCACGTCGTCCAACTTGAACGGCTTGATGATGGCAGTGACTAGCTTCATGAAAACTCTCTCCCGAATTGGTGGACTTGCCCCAGGAAAACAAACCCGACTCAAGTCTAAGCGCAGTGCCTGGCTTTGTAACGCATCGTCGGCCGTACCTGCCCGACTGACGCCAGCTAACCGCTGCCGACGAAACTCCCCGCTCCGTTTGCCGCACTGCATTCGTCACAGCGACTGCATCAGTGCATGGGTCGAAGGTGACTAAGCAGAAACCTTGCCATCTCGCCAAAAACCTCTGATTTCAATCCCTTGGCCGCTGCCGCACGCCATCCCGTGCAAAACCCCATCCGGATACGCACAACAACGGTGCGTCGCCGTCCGTCCGCCTGCGCGAAAAGCGTGCATCCCTGACCGCGAGATTGACTATAGACACTGCGTGATACACTGCCGGCCATTGTTTCCAGGACATCCACCATGCTCGCGCCCAAAGACTTCCTCGACGCCCTGAGCGGCACCGCCTCCCGCCTCTTCAGCGGCGACACCCCGCTGCCGAAAGCCGAAATCGAAAGCCAGTTCAAGATGCTGCTGCAGAGTGCCTTCAGCAAACTCGACCTGGTCAGCCGCGAAGAATTCGACAGCCAGATGGTCGTACTGGCCCGCACTCGCGCCCGCCTCGAAAGCCTCGAAGCCAAAGTCGCCGAGATGGAAGCCAAGCTGACACCGCCAGCGGAGTAACCACGCAATCCCCCCCTGTGGGAGCTAGCCTGCTAGCGATTGAAGGTCGGCACGACCTTCCCGTTCTTGGCGAACGTGCGAATCATTATGTTGTCACTAAAACCGCTCCTGCCGAGGCAGGAGCGGTTTCCGTCAGATCAATCCTTACAACGAATTATTCCAACGGTCTCGCAGAATCTCGTACAGGCGAAAAGCCCATAGCGCTATCCTGACGAGGCGCCACATATGTTTAAGAAACTTAGACATACTTTGGCCCTCCTTGCGTGGGGCCAAACCTCCGATGCGCTTTCCGGCGTACGAACACCTTCGGGACTACACACGAGTGTGTCCACCAAGGTGGCCGGGTGTGGGTTCCCCAAAATCAGCACCGGCACGGGTCTCAAGCCGTGTCGAGGAACATGAATTTTTTACGCTCCCGGCCACACTTTGCGAACACTCGATGAGTGGGCATCGTCACCGTGGATGGTATGCGTTGTCCGGTAGTGCCGTTTAAACAAGTTGTATCAAACCGTTTTCATGCAGCCGCAAGCCGATGCCCGATCTCGAGTCACGTAATAGACTGATTGGCTCAGATTTAAATGATGCTTGCGCCACCACTCAAATATGCATAATCTCGGATTACACGAGTGTGTCCGCTAAGGATGCGCAGGCCTCGGCCTCACCGAAGCCTGCATATAAAAAACCGCCTTCTAAAGGCGGTTTTTTTCGTCTCGATTTTTATGAAGTATGAGCCATAAACGCAACCATGAACTTGCCAGCTCAAATGTCCTTCATTCACTAAGGCATCGTCCTACAAGGGCTGTCCCCTCCGCCTGATTGCGTAAGCACCCTTAGCTTCGATACCGTCTGCTGCGTGATTTAAACAAAGCATAAAATGCCTGTGGATTTAGAAACCTTGGCAGTTGGAATCGGTTCGATTCGAGCAACCCGGCACGGGAGGTGTCCATGAAAAAGACGAAGCAAAAAGCCCAGTCGGCATCGGCATCCAAACCGGGTACCGAGGCACTCGGATTACCGGACAGAGTTTCAGCCAGTCAGCGGCATTTTCTGAAAGTGGCCGCGACCTATGGCAAGGAAATGGAGCCCGATGGTTGGCTCGCCGGTGGTGGAACCTGAGTACCGCAAAAATGACCGCCTGACAGGCGGTTTTTTATGCCTGAGGATTAGTGCCTTCAGCAACATCCAGTGAAAGTTCGCCCTTAAAACTGTCCGACCAACGCCCTCTCCCCAGACTACCCTTCAAAAACCCGCAGGAAGCGGCTCCCCGATTCAGCTCAAGGAACGACCATGTCCCTCTCCATCGTCCACAGTCGCGCCCAGATTGGCGTGGAAGCCCCCGCTGTCACCGTCGAAGTCCATCTGGCCAACGGTCTGCCGTCGCTGACCATGGTCGGTCTGCCCGAGGCGGCGGTGAAGGAGAGCAAGGATCGGGTGCGCAGCGCCATCATCAATTCCGGGCTGCAGTTTCCGGCGCGGCGGATCACTTTGAATCTGGCGCCGGCGGATCTGCCCAAGGATGGCGGGCGGTTTGATCTGGCGATTGCCTTGGGGATTCTGTCGGCGAGTGTGCAGGTGCCGTGTCTGACGCTGGACGATGTGGAATGTCTGGGAGAGTTGGCATTGTCCGGCGCAGTAAGGGCGGTGCGCGGGGTTTTGCCGGCAGCGTTGGCCGCGCGCAAGGCGGGGCGTGCGCTGGTGGTGCCGCGGGCGAATGCCGAGGAGGCGTGCCTGGCTTCGGGGTTGAAGGTGTTTGCGGTGGATCATTTACTGGAGGCGGTGGCGCATTTCAATGGGCATACGCCGGTTGAGCCCTATGTCTCCGACGGACTGATGCATGCCAGCAAGCCTTATCCCGACTTGAATGAAGTGCAGGGGCAAGTGGCGGCGAAACGGGCATTGCTGATTGCCGCTGCGGGTGCGCATAACCTGTTGTTCAGCGGGCCGCCGGGAACGGGCAAGACATTGCTGGCCAGCCGATTGCCGGGACTATTGCCGCCGCTGGCCGAGAGTGAAGCACTGGAGGTGGCGGCGATTCAGTCCGTCGCCAGTGGCGCACCGCTGACCCATTGGCCGCAGCGCCCCTTTCGTCAACCGCACCACTCGGCATCCGGGCCGGCATTGGTCGGTGGCAGTTCGAAACCGCAACCCGGTGAGATTACCCTCGCCCACCATGGCGTGCTGTTTCTCGATGAGTTGCCGGAATTTGATCGCAAGGTATTGGAGGTTTTACGCGAGCCTTTGGAGTCAGGGCACATCGTGATTTCCCGAGCCAAGGATCGCGTGCGCTTTCCGGCACGTTTCCAGTTGGTCGCAGCAATGAACCCCTGCCCCTGTGGATATCTTGGTGAGCCCAGCGGCAAGTGCTCGTGCACACCGGACATGGTGCAGCGCTATCGCAACAAGCTATCGGGGCCGTTGCTGGATCGGATTGATCTGCACCTGACGGTGGCGCGGGAGGCGACGGCGTTGAATCCGGCAATTAAACCCGGCGAGGACAGCGCCAGCGCCGCAGCACTGGTAGCCGAGGCTCGCGAGCGACAGCAAAAGCGCCAAGGCTGTGCCAATGCGTTTCTCGATCTGCCAGGACTGAAAAAACACTGCAAGTTATCCACAGCCGATGAGAAATGGCTGGAATCAGCCTGTGAACGGCTGACGCTATCGCTGCGCTCGGCACACCGGCTACTCAAGGTCGCCCGCACGCTGGCAGACCTTGAGCAAGTCGATGCAATCAAACGCGAACACTTGGCCGAGGCGCTGCAATATCGGCCGGCGACACCTTAATGCTCGGTTGTCAGATCCACCAACGGCGTCTGCCGCACGTCGGTGTCGCGCCCCGCCTGAATTTCGGTCACACGCTTCAAGGCCTTATCCACAGCACCTTTGTCCGCGAGCAGGCTGTAGCTGATCTGGAACTGTTTGTGTTCTTTCGGTGCAATGGTCGGCACCAGATTCAGCGGACGCTGATAGCGGCGGTTGTAAGAAAAACTGGTGCCCGGCTCCAGCCCGGTGACATAGCCCTGACCTTGGGTATCGGTGTTTTTCCACAGAGAGAACACCGGCAACTGCTGGGTATTGAAGCCAACAGAAACACCGAGGCTGCCCGCCTTGTTATGCAAAACGGTCAAGGTTTCGCCTTTGGCGTCGGCATAGGGCACGACGTTGTAAACGGTTTCGTCGTAGTCCTTGGTCGGCGCGCGATAACTCTGCCAGTCAGCCAGATCGCCCTTGGCCTTGTCGTTGAACGGCGAGACCTGTTTTACCGGTGCAGCAAAACGGGCGCCCTGCTCGAGGAACGGCGTGCTGAAATTGCTGTGGTACAGCGCCTGGTATTCCTTTGGATAGTCGCCGTTGTTGGTCAGTGTATCGTTGAGTGCGAAACGTACGCTGCCAGGCTCAGTGACCAGTTCCGTGACCACCGAAAAGTCGACTTTCTTGAAGGCTTGCTCTTTCAGCTCGCCGCGCAGACTGATGGCATAAGGCGGTTTTTCGTCGATGTGCAGCGTGACGGTACTGGCCGGGATGTTGGCGGCGCGGCCGTGCAAGGTCAGCAGCTCACCATTATCGATGCCGGGATGGCCGACCCATTCATAACCGCAGCGGGCGACCAGTTCATTGAAACCTTCCAGCCAGCCCAGACCACCGCGCCCGTTGAGTTCGATAAAGGCCGGGTTGACCACGTCCTTCACAGGCGAATCCCAACCCATGCGCACGTTGCCGACAGAGGCTTGCAAGACATTCATGCCTCGGGTTGGTACCACCGAGAGTTTCATCGTGCCGTTATCGATATCGACAATGCTGACGCCTTCCTGCCGCCCACCGTGCAAGGTACGCAGGCTTACGGAGAAGGGTTTGTCGGTTTTCACACCGAGCTGTTCACTGGTGATGCTCCAGTTTTGCGCGGGCTTGTTGGTATCGAGAAGGACGTAATCCCAGGCCATGGCGTGGGAAGCAGCAGTGAATGCGCCGAGGGCGACGGCAAGTTTGAGCGAGGTCATGGCAGCAGCCTTTATTGGAGTTGTGCCATTTTTATAGCGCTGCGGAAACGTTTCAGCAAGTATGAAAGCAGTAATGGGGCTGTGATGGATCCGCGATTAGCGTTGATGCAATCGCGGGCAAGCCCGCTCCCACAGGGTTCGACGGGGAGCGCGATTTTTGCGCACAGCCGATATACCTGTGGGAGCGGGCTTGCCCGCGATGACTATTTCAAAGGCGCATCAACGGAAGCGATCAACCTCGGAACGCAGATCCGCCGCCAGCTTCTCCAGCTCTTTAGCCGTAACAGCCAGGTTCGACACAACCTCACGCTGCTCACTGTTGGCCAGCGCAATGCTCTGCAAATTACTGCTCAGCAAAGTCGCGGTGCTGCTCTGCTCCTGAGTCGCCGTGGTAATCGCGGCAAACTGCTGCCCCGCCGAACGGCTCTGCTCGTCAATACGCGCCAGCGCCGAGGCGACATTGGCGTTACGCGACAGGCCTTCCTGCATCAGCACATTGCCCTGCTCCATGGTGCTGATCGCGTTGCCGGTTTCCTGCTGGATGCTATGAATCATGCTGGAAATTTCATCGGTGGCCTGGCGAGTACGCGAAGCCAGGCTGCGCACTTCATCCGCCACCACAGCAAAGCCACGACCCTGCTCACCGGCACGGGCTGCCTCGATTGCAGCGTTGAGCGCGAGCAAATTGGTCTGCTCGGCAATCGAAGTAATCACGCCAACGATGCCGCCAATTTCCTGCGAACGCTGACCGAGGGTGTTGATCACGGTGGCGGTGCTGTTCAGGGCGCCAGCGATCTGCTCCAGCGACGACGAGGCCTCTTCCATCGAGCTGCGACCAATCTGTGTTTGCTGAGCATTTTCCTGCGCCAGACGCTGGGTTGCGCCCATGTTGTCGGCAATGTTCAACGAGGTCGCGCTGAATTCTTCCACCGCGCCGGCCATGCTGGTGATTTCACCGGACTGCTGCTCCATGCCTTCGTACGCGCCACCGGACAGACCGGACAAGGCTTGCGCACGGCTGTTGACCTCTTCCGAAGAGCGGCGGATGTGCTCGACCATCGTCGACAGCGCTTGGCTCATCTGGTTGAACGCACGAGACAATTGACCGATTTCGTCGTTGCTCGACACGTTCAGGCGCACGCTCAGATCGCCAGCGCCCAAAGCTTCGGCCTGACGTACCAGATCGCTCAGTGGCGCCAGTTTGCTGCGCAGCAACCACACAACGGAACCGACCGCCAACAGCATCGCCAGCAGGCTGCCAATGGCCAATTGCGTACCGACACTCCAGGTCACCGCGCGGATTTCGGCTTTCGGCATGCTTGCCACCACCGACCACGGCCCGCCATCAAACGGCACCGCTACGCTGTAGAAATCTTCGGACTTGTCGCCCCAGAACTGACCTTTGCCCGGCGATTTCGCCAGATCCTTGATCACTGGGATCGCTTGATCCAACGCCTGCACGCCCGCCGGAGCAACCAGCCATTTGCTCTGCTCATCGAGCAGCGCCAGCGAGCCGGTCTGGCCAATGCGGAAGCGTTTGAGGTTGTCGAACTGGGCATTCTGCGCGTCGGTGTAATCGAAACCGACAAACAACACCGCAATCACCTTGCCGCTGCCGTCGCGCACTGGCGTGTACTGAGTCATGTAGGAACGATCGAACAGCAACGCTCGGCCAACATAGCTCTGCCCCGCCATCAACTTCGCGTACGCCGGGTGCGCGTGATCAAGCAAGGTGCCGATAGCACGGGTGCCGTCCTGTTTGGTCAGCGAGGTGCTGACCCGCACGAAGTCTTCACCACTGCGCACAAACAGCGTGGCGACGCCGGCGGTCATCTGCTTGAACTCGTCGACTTCCTTGAAATTGTTGTTCAGCACTTCGCTGCCCAAGTGCAGGCCCGGGGTTTGGGTGCCTGCCACCGTTACCGGCTCACTCGGGTGAATGCTCAAGCCGGCGCTGAAGCGCTTCTCGAACAACCCACTCAGACGCTGGGTGCTTTCACGCAGCGTGCCGTGAAAGGTACTCAGTTGGTCGGCCAGCAGCCGCGCCTCACTGGCCAGATGCTCTTCACGGGTGGCGAGGTTGGCCGAATCCAGCGAACGCAGGGCGAACACCGTACTGCCACTGATAACTATCGCCAGTATCACAGCGAGCGCGAGGCCCAGCTGCGAGGCGATCCTAGCGCGAGGTTGAGACATGCACAGCTCCTGGCCGAGCCACGGGATCCTCCTTGATCTCGACTCGGATAATTTTCTAATAGTGGGGGTGAATCGTGGATACCGGCACGACGGTTCCACTTGCTCATAGTCGGCGGTAAAACCGAATACTTGAGCGCATTGCGAGGGTATGGCGCAAGGCCGCCATTGTGGCGGCTCGAACGTTTCAGCTCAAGCGCGCAACGTCCGGCAGCTCCATGGCGCGGACTTCGCCCTGCAGGAAGTCGCTGAGGCGGCGCAAACGTTCACCTCCCGGACGGGTCTTTGGCCACACCAGGTAATAATTCAATCCACTGGCGACCGCAGTCGGCCAAGGCAGACTCAGCCGTCCTTGCGCGACATCTTCGGCGACCATCAACAGATCGCCCATCGACACACCGTAACCGCGCGCCGCCGCGATCATGCCCAATTCCAGCGTGTCGAAGACTTGCCCGCCCTTGAGCGAGACCTGATCGGACAATCCCATGTGCTCCAGCCAACTGCGCCAGTCGCGGCGATCCGGCGTCGGATGGAGCAATTCGGTGGACGCCAACCGGGCCAGATCCCACGGTTGATCATTGAGCAGGTTCGGTGCGCCAACGGGAATCAGCTCTTCGGGAAACAGCAAGCTCGCCTCCCAGTCCGGCGGGAAATGCCCGTCGCTCAACAGCACCGCACAATCGAACGGCTCATCGTTGAAGTCCACCGAATCGACGTCCATCCACGCGCTGGTCAGTTGCACTTCGTTGCCTGGTTGCAAGTGACGGAAACGACTGAGCCGCGCCAGCAACCAACGCATGGTCAGGGTCGACGGGGCTTTCATGCGCAGGATGTCATCTTCAGCGCGCAAGGTATTACAGGCCCGTTCCAGGGCTGCAAAACCTTCACGAATACCCGGCAACAGCAAACGGGCCGACTCGGTGAGCTGCAAATGGCGACCGCTGCGGTGAAACAGCTTGCAGGCAAAGTGATCTTCGAGCGTACGAATGTGCCGACTCACCGCACTTTGGGTGATCGACAACTCCTCGGCCGCACGCGTGAACGAGCTATGCCGCGCGGCGGCTTCGAATGCGCGCAGGGCATACAACGGAGGAAGTCGACGGGACATGCACAAGGCTCCTGCAGCGGGATACAGCGAAATGAACAGTTTCTACTCAGGATGAGTATTACTCATGCGACCCATCCTTTTTATCCCTTTGTGCAATAACTGCCAAGCGCCGAGAATCGATGCTCTCCTGTTCCCTCCGATATCGAGTGGTGATGACCATGCAGCATCCTGTGCGTACCGAACTCTGGGCCATTCTGCGGCTGGCAGGGCCGTTGATCGCTTCACAGTTGGCGCACATGCTGATGGTGCTGACCGACACCCTGATGATGGCGCGCTTAAGCCCCGAAGCGCTGGCCGGCGGCGGGCTGGGTGCAGCAACCTATTCGTTCGTGTCGATTTTCTGCATCGGCGTGATTGCGGCGGTCGGCACGCTGGTGGCGATTCGCAAGGGCGCCGGCGACATCATTGGCGCCGCACGGCTGACTCAGGCCGGGTTGTGGCTGGCGTGGTTGATGGCGCTGGGCGCCGGCTTGCTGCTGTGGAACCTGAAACCGGTGTTACTGCTGTTCGGCCAGACCGAAACCAACGTCAATGCCGCCGGACAATTCCTGATCGCCCTGCCCTTCGCTCTGCCCGGCTACCTGAGCTTTATGGCGCTGCGCGGGTTCACCAGTGCAATTGGCCGGGCGACGCCGGTGATGGTTATCAGCCTCGCCGGCACCGTGGCCAACTTCCTACTCAATTACGCGCTGATCACTGGCATGTTCGGCCTGCCGAAAATGGGCCTGATGGGCATCGGCCTGGTCACGGCGATTGTCGCCAACTGCATGGCGCTGGCATTGGCCTGGCATATTCGCCGGCATCCGGCCTATGACGCTTATCCGCTGCGCGCAGGTCTGTCGCGGCCAAACCGGCAGTACCTGAAAGAGCTCTGGCGCCTCGGTCTGCCGATCGGTGGCACCTACGCGGTGGAAGTCGGGTTGTTTGCCTTCGCGGCGCTGTGCATGGGCACCATGGGCAGCACGCAACTGGGCGCGCATCAGATCGCCCTGCAGATTGTTTCGGTGGCGTTCATGGTGCCGGCGGGCATGTCCTATGCGATCACCATGCGCATTGGCCAGCATTACGGCGCCGGGCAATTGCTCGATGCACGGATGTCGGGCCGCGTCGGGATCGTCTTTGGTGCGGTGGTGATGCTCGGGTTTGCGATGGTGTTCTGGTTGCTGCCAAATCAGTTGGTCGGGTTATTCCTTGATCACAATGATCCGGCGTTTGCCGAAGTGATTCGTTTGGCGGTGAGCCTGCTGGCCGTGGCGGCATGGTTCGAGCTGTTCGACGGCACGCAGACGATTGCCATGGGCTGTATTCGCGGACTCAAGGATGCAAAAACCACGTTCCTGGTCGGGCTCGGCTGTTATTGGCTGATTGGCGCGCCGGCGGCGTGGTGGATGGCGTTCCACTTGAACTGGGGGCCGACGGGCGTCTGGTGGGGCTTGGCGCTGGGCCTGGCGTGCGCGGCGGTGAGTTTGACGCTGGCGTTTGAGTGGAAGATAAAGCGGATGATTCGGCGTGAGCCGGCGTCATCCCGGCCATTCACAGTTCCTCAGACCGACTGAAATCCCCTAATGAAAGGGAATCCTGTGGCGAGGGGATTTATCCCCGTTGGGTGGCGAAGCCGCCCCAAAAAGTCATGTCGCGGTGTATCAGTTACACCCGATGCGATGGTTTTGCGACTGCTTCGCAGCCGAACGGGGCGGTGCGACGTTTCGATGAATCCCCTCGCCACAATGTTGTTTCAAATTTGCTCTAGTGTCAGCCCACGATTTCGAGGGCGGGCTGCTGGCTTGAGCCGAAGGTCAGATACTCAACCAGTTCCGTCAACGGCAACGGCCGGCTGATCAGATAACCCTGCACCTGATCACAACCAAATCCGCGCAGCAATTCCAGTTGTTCCGGCGTCTCGACCCCTTCCGCCACCACTTCCAGGTGCAGGTTGTGCGCAAGGTTGATCATCGCGTGCACCAGTTTGCGGTTCTCTTCGCGCTGCTCCATGCCACCGACGAAACTCTTGTCGATCTTCAGCAAAGTGATCGGCAAGCTGTTGAGGTGTACGAACGACGAGAACCCGGTACCGAAATCATCCAGCGAGAAGCGCACGCCGAGCCGCCCAAGGGCATCCATGGTCTGCTTGACCAGATCGCTGCGGCGCATCACCGCGGTTTCGGTCAGTTCGAATTCCAGCCACTGCGCTTCTACACCTCGCTCAGCGATCAAGCGGCTGAGAGTCGGCAACAACTGACTGTCCTGAAACTGGCGGAACGACAAGTTGATCGCCATGTGCAGCGCCGGCAATCCGCGTTCGCGCAGCGCTTGCATATCGCGTAGCGCCCGGGAAATCACCCAGTAACCCAACGGCACAATCAAGCCGCTCTGCTCGGCCAACGGCACGAACTCGCTCGGCGGCAGCAAACCACGTTCGCCATGCCGCCAGCGCACCAACGCTTCGAGCCCGACAATCTGGCCGTCTTCAAGATTCAGGCGTGGCTGGTAATGCAGCTCCAGCTCATCGCGACGCAAGGCCCGGCGCAGCTCGCTTTCGAGGTCGGCCATGCTCCGCGCGTTGCGGTTGATGCGTTCGTTGAAGATATGAAAGGTGCAGCCCTGCGTGCTCTTGGCCTGCTGCATGGCGATGTGTGCGTGCCACATCAGCGGGTCGGCACCACCCTGCGCGCGGGCATGAGCGATGCCGAGGCTGGAGCCGATGAGCAGACTTTCACCATCGACCCAATACGGTTCGGCGAGTGCTTCGGTGATACGTTCGGCCATCCACTCGGCACGTTGCGGCGCGCGGCGGGTGTCGATCAGCAAGGCGAACTCATCGCTGCCGAGACGTGCCAGTTGATCACCGGCTTCGAGCTGACTTTTCAGCCGCGCGACGACTTGCAGGATCAAGCGATCACCCGCCTGGTGGCCGAGAGCATCGTTGGCGTGGCGGAAGTTGTCGAGATCGAGATGCCCGAGGGCCACGCCACGTCCATCGTTTTCCGCGAGGCGCGCGGCGAGCAAGGTCTGGAAACCCTGGCGATTGGCGATGCCCGTCAGCGGATCCTGTTCGGCCAGGCGTTGCAGAGTATTTTCGAGCACGCCGCGCTCACGCACATGGCGCAGGCAACGGCGCAGCATGCCGGCGTCGAGCGCGTCGAACACCAGCCAGTCACTGACGCCAACCGGCGCGGTGTCCGGTTCGTGTTCCAGCAGCAAGACTGTCGGCAAGCTGCAACGGCCCGGTGCCGGCTGCAACGCCGGTAGGGTCAACAGAACCGCGTGGCGGTTGTCTTCGAACAAACTGCTGACCGACTCCCAGCTCGGCGCGCTGATCAGCACCGCCGCGCTCCCCATCGGAGCCAGACACTCACGCAATAACGCTGTCCACGCTGGCTCTTCGGCCAGTAGCAGCAAACGCAAGGGTTCGACAGGCGTAGACAAGCTAGCTCCCTAGACTCTGCAATGATGTGGGCGGGGCATTATGCCGTTGCGATGTTCAATGACCAAATGACAACGGTTATCAAAACGTTATTTTGTGTCACGAATGAGAACATTAGCCGCAAAATCACCGCGCATCCTGCGTGAAAGTAACAAAACCGGCAAATTTGAATCGCGTGGTACGTCACAAGTCGGACAGAGCAGCACAAATCGCTGAGCCTGTTAAAATGCCGGCCCATTTCGTCAACGACTCCCGAATTTTCGTATGTCCCGACTCAATCCCCGGCAGCAAGAAGCCGTGAACTACGTCGGCGGCCCTCTATTGGTGCTCGCCGGTGCTGGCTCCGGCAAGACCAGCGTGATCACGCGCAAGATCGCGCACCTGATCCAGAACTGCGGCATCCGCGCCCAGTACATCGTCGCCATGACCTTTACCAACAAGGCCGCGCGCGAGATGAAAGAGCGGGTCGGCACCCTGCTGCGGGCCGGCGAAGGTCGCGGCCTGACGGTCTGCACCTTCCACAACCTGGGCTTGAACATCATCCGCAAGGAACACGCGCGGCTGGGCTACAAACCCGGTTTCTCGATCTTCGACGAGACCGACGTCAAGTCCCTGATGACCGACATCATGCAGAAGGAATATGCGGGCGAAGACGGCGTCGACGAGATTAAGAACATGATCGGCGCCTGGAAAAACGACCTGATCCTGCCGCCTCAGGCGCTGGAGAACGCGCGTAATCCCAAGGAACAGACTGCCGCCATCGTCTACACCCACTATCAGCGCACGCTGAAAGCATTCAACGCGGTGGACTTCGACGACCTGATCCTGCTGCCGGTAAAACTCTTCGAAGAACACGCTGACATTCTCGAAAAGTGGCAGAACAAGGTGCGTTACCTGCTCGTCGACGAATACCAGGACACCAACGCCAGCCAATATTTGCTGGTAAAAATGCTTATCGGCAAGCGCAACCAGTTCACCGTGGTCGGCGACGACGACCAGTCGATCTACGCCTGGCGCGGCGCGCGACCGGAAAACCTGATGCTGCTCAAGGACGACTATCCATCGCTGAAAGTGGTGATGCTCGAGCAGAATTACCGCTCGACCAGTCGCATCCTGCGTTGCGCCAACGTGCTGATCTCGAACAACCCGCACGAATTCGAAAAGCAGCTGTGGAGTGAGATGGGCCACGGCGACGAGATCCGCGTGATCCGCTGCCGCAACGAGGACGCCGAAGCCGAGCGCGTGGCCATGGAAATCCTCAGCCTGCACTTGCGCACCGACCGCCCGTACAGCGATTTCGCGATTCTCTATCGCGGTAACTATCAGGCCAAACTGATCGAGCTGAAGCTGCAGCACCATCAGGTCCCGTACCGTCTGAGCGGCGGTAACAGCTTCTTCGGCCGTCAGGAAGTGAAAGACCTGATGGCTTACTTCCGCCTGATCGTCAACCCGGATGACGACAATGCCTTCCTGCGCGTGATCAACGTGCCGCGCCGCGAAATCGGCTCGACCACCCTGGAAAAGCTCGGCAACTACGCCACCGAACGCAAAATCTCGATGTACGCCGCCACCGACGAAATCGGTCTGGGCGAGCATCTGGACAGCCGCTTCACCGATCGCCTGTCGCGCTTCAAGCGTTTCATGGACAAGGTGCGCGAGCAGTGTGCCGGC
This sequence comes from Pseudomonas sp. PB103, assembly GCF_009764635.1. NCBI lineage: Bacteria > Pseudomonadati > Pseudomonadota > Gammaproteobacteria > Pseudomonadales > Pseudomonadaceae > Pseudomonas > Pseudomonas sp. PB103. Next base: position 25,255 of record NZ_RWIL01000034.1, read on the forward strand.
GAAGATCCGATCTCCGCCCTGCGCAGCATGGTCATGGACATCGACTACGAGAACTGGTTGCGCACCAACAGCTCCAGCGACAAGGCTGCCGACTACCGGATGAGCAACGTCTGGTTCCTGATCGAGGCGTTGAAAAACACCCTCGAAAAAGACGAAGAAGGCGAAATGACCGTCGAGGATGCGATCGGCAAACTCGTTCTGCGCGACATGCTCGAACGTCAGCAGGAAGAGGAAGACGGCGCTGAAGGCGTGCAGATGATGACCCTGCATGCGTCCAAGGGTCTGGAATTCCCTTACGTGTTCATCATGGGCATGGAAGAGGAAATCCTTCCGCACCGCTCCAGTATCGAAGCCGACACCATCGAAGAAGAACGCCGCCTGGCCTACGTGGGCATCACCCGCGCGCGCCAGACCCTGGCCTTCACCTTCGCCGCCAAGCGCAAGCAGTACGGCGAGATCATCGACTGCGCGCCGAGCCGCTTCCTCGATGAGCTGCCGCCGGACGATCTGGCGTGGGAAGGCAACGACGACACACCGACCGAAGTCAAAGTCGTGCGCGGCAATAGCGCATTGGCTGATATACGCGCGATGTTAAAGCGCTAGAATTGACCACTTTTTTTACTAGACCTTCGGCGCACAAAGCGCCAAAAGAGGACAGCTTCATGGAAGCATTGCACCAGAAAATCCGCGAACAAGGCATTGTGCTTTCCGACCAGGTCCTGAAGGTCGACGCCTTCCTGAACCACCAGATCGACCCGGCCCTGATGAAGCTGATCGGCGACGAATTCGCCGCGCTGTTCAAGGACTCGGGCATCACCAAGATCGTCACCATCGAAGCCTCAGGGATAGCCCCGGCGATCATGACCGGTCTGAACCTCGGCGTGCCGGTGATCTTCGCCCGCAAGCACCAGTCCCTGACCCTGACGGAAAACCTGCTGTCGGCGACCGTTTACTCGTTCACCAAGCAGACCGAAAGCACCGTGGCCATCTCCCCGCGTCACCTGACCAGCAGCGACCGCGTGCTGATCATCGACGACTTCCTGGCCAACGGTAAGGCCTCGCAAGCGCTGATCTCGATCATCAAACAGGCCGGCGCCACCGTTGCCGGTCTGGGCATCGTCATCGAGAAGTCGTTCCAGGGCGGCCGCGCCGAGCTGGACTCGCAAGGCTACCGCGTCGAATCGCTGGCCCGCGTGAAATCGCTGAAGGACGGCGTCGTCACCTTCATCGAATAACCAAGCGACTCAATACCTGTGGGAGCTGGCTTGCCAGCGATGGCGGTGGATCTGCCAACATCAATGTTGGCTGACAGGGCCTCATCTCTGGCAAGCCAGCTCCCACAGGTTATGTGCTGGTCGTTATGGCTGAGTGGCTTTTAGGCCGGTGAGCAGCAGGCGCTGGAAGAGGTCTTCCTTCAGGCCTTCCGGGTTTGTGAGTTGCATGCGTTCGAGGTGTTCGGGGTAAAGCGATGCCTCGGGGGCGTCGAGGGCGGCTTTGCCGAGTTCGAGCATTTCGCTGAGTTTGAATTTGCTCTTCAGCCAGTTCAGCGCCCGCAGTAAATCCCGTTCGATCGCAGTGAAATCACAGCCCAGTGGATACTCTGGAAACAGGTTCGCATGCCGTGCGGCGATGGCTTGCAAGCGCTGCGGCGTGTTCTCGGCGAAGCGTGGATCGAGGCGGAAATCCTTTGGCAGTTTGCCGACCTTTTGCGCCTGTTCGATCAGGCCCTGCTGGAAGCGCGAGTCACTAATGTTCAACAGCGATTCGATCACTACGGCATCGGTTTTACCGCGCAGATCAGCGATGCCGTATTCGGTCACGACGATATCACGCAGATGCCGTGGGATCGTGCAGTGGCCGTATTCCCAGACGATGTTGGAGCTGACGTCGCCACCGGATTCACGCCAACTACGCAGGATCAGAATCGACCGCGCATCGTGCAACGCATGCCCCTGCGCAACGAAGTTGTACTGCCCGCCGACACCGCTGAGTACTCGTCCATCCTCCAGTTGATCCGCCACGCCTGCACCGAGCAAGGTCATGGTGAACACCGTGTTGATGAACCGCGCATCGAGGCGCTGTAAACGCTTGAGCTCTTCCTGCCCGTAGAGCTCGTTGATGTAGCTGATGCGGGTCATGTTGAATTCGAGGCGTTTGCTCAGTGGCAGCTCACGCAAGCGCTCGTAAAAACTGCGCGGGCCAAGGAAGAAACCGCCGTGCACCGAGATGCCGTCAGTTTGCGCCGCTTCGTCGAGGGTGCCGGCGTTGGCCTGTTCCTGCGTCGGCACATCGGGGTAGACCTTGCGCCGGATGATCCCGGCATCCGCCAGCACCAGCAGGCCGTTGACGAACATTTCGCTGCAACCGTACAGGCCTTTGGCGAACGGCCCGGTGCCGCCCTCGCGGTTGATCAACTGCGCCCATTGGCTGAGGTTGATGTCGTCGAGCAGCGCTTTATAGCCGGCATTATCGGCTTGACGTGCGAGCAACGCGGCAGTCAGCGCATCACCCATCGAGCCGATGCCGATCTGCAACGTACCCCCGTCGCGCACCAGCGTACTCGCATGCAAACCAATGAAATGATCCTGAAACCCCACCGGCATGTTCGGCGTGGAAAACAGCGTGCTGCTGTCCTTCGCGTCGATCAACAGGTCGAAGGTGTCGATGTCGACTTCGGCGTCGCCGGGCATGTACGGCAGATCGGTGTGCACCTGGCCGACCAGCAAAATGGTCTCTCCGGCTTCGCGGCGCTTGGCGATCATCGGCAACAGATCGAGGGTGATGTCCGGATTGCAGCTCAGGCTCAGGCGATCCGGGTGTTCGCTGCTACTGGCCAATAACTGCGCCACCAGATTCAGGCCGGCAGCGTTGATGTCGCGGGCGGCGTGGCTGTAGTTGCTGCTGACGTAATCCTGCTGGGCCGGCGCGCTGTTGAGCAGGCTGCCGGGCTGCATGAAGAACTGTTCGATGCGGATGTTGGCGGGCAGGCTGTCGCGGTGCAGGTCGGCGAGGAAATCGAATTCCGCGTAGTCACCGAAGACGCGCTCGACGAAGGGTTCGATGAAGCGCTTTTGCAAGCCGTCGCCCAGCGCCGGGCGGCCGAGGCACAGCGCGGTGTAGATCGTCAGTTGTCGCTCGGGCAAGCCTTTGATCCGCCGGTACAGCGCGTTGACGAAATGATTGGGTTTGCCCAGGCCCAGCGGCATGCCCATGTGGATATGCGCCGGCAAGCGTGCCAGCACGTCGTCCAATGCCTGTTCGATCGAACACAACTGCACCATCTGAAGCCTCCTGCCCGTTCCGTGAATAGGGGTAGACCGAGCTTGCCTTGAGTTTGCTGCAAAGAACAGCTCAAAGTCCTGGACGATTGTCGGCCACAGGAGTTGTTTATGGCTGGAGCTTGCTTGCCCTCACCCTAGCCCTCTCCCGGAGGGAGAGGGGACTGAATGGGGGATATTTGGGAGATAAGCCGACGTGAAATAGCTTTGCTGCACCCATAATCGCTGAGGTTTTTCAGGTCGATGTAGAGCGACAGACATCTCGGTCGGCTCCCTCTCCCTCCGGGAGAGGGACTGAATGGGGGATATTTGGGAGGTACGCCGACTTGAACGTGATGTACCGAATCCATAATCGCTCAGGTCTTTCAGGTCGATGGATAGCGCCATACACCGCGGTCGGCCCCCTCTCCCTCCGGGAGAGGGCTGGGGTGAGGGGCTCTTGAATCGCAGGCACAAAAAAACCGTCCGAAGACGGTTTTTTTCATCAGAAGTGCAGCTTATTTCAGGCCGGACATCTTCTGGATCGCGCCTTTCAACTCGTCATCCGAGCAATCAGCGCAGGTGCCTTTTGGCGGCATGGCGTTCAGGCCTGTAATGGCTTTTGCCAGCAGGCCGTCGAGGCCGCCCTGGTGATCGGCGCGGTCTTTCCAGGCTGCCGCGTCACCGATTTTCGGCGCACCCAACAACCCGGAACCGTGGCAAGCGTTGCAATGTTTGGCAATCACTTCGTCCGGAGTCTTGGCACCGCCACCGCCGCCGGCAGTTGCCGCCACTTCCATCCCCTTGCATTCCTGCCCCTGAACACACACCTGGCCGACAGGCTCTAAGCGTTTGGCAATGTCGTCATTCGTCGCAGCTTGAGCGCTGACAGCCCAGAGGGCCAGTACGGTTGCTGGTGCAGCCAGCATTTTCATAATTAGATTCACGCGTTCACCCTCAATGGTGGCTATTCACGCCTGCGGCCACGGTTCGCAGGCGGGCGCAAGTATAGCGGGTAGCCCGCCACACTGAAACAACCCCATGATTAAAGGGGTCTTGTTGCGCATCGGTAAAACAGCTTGGGTGCCTTCGCCGTAATGGCCTGGCGCCTCTTTGTTTAAAAGTTTGCCGGCGTGGCTGCGCTGATTAGTCGCGCAGGCAAGTCGAACGGATTACGGAAACGATGCGGCTTGGTACTTTCAAAGTAGTAGCTGTCGCCGGCTTCGAGAATAAAAGTTTCCAGACCCACCACCAGTTCCAGACGACCTTCCACCAGAATCCCGGTTTCCTCGCCTTCATGGGTGAGCATTTCTTCGCCGGTGTCAGCGCCCGGCGGATAGATTTCGTTGAGGAACGCGATGGCACGGCTGGGATGCGCGCGACCGACCAGTTTCATGGTCACGGCACCGTCGGAAATGTCGATCAGCTCGTTGGCCTTGTAGACGATCTGGGTCGGGACTTCCTGCAGGATTTCTTCGGAAAAGAACTCGACCATGGACATGGGAATGCCGCCCAGTACCTTCCTCAGCGAACTGATCGAAGGGCTGACGCTGTTCTTTTCGATCATCGAAATGGTGCTGTTGGTGACGCCCGCACGTTTGGCGAGTTCACGCTGGGAAAGCCCTTTGAGCTTGCGGATCGATTGCAGTCGTTCACCGACGTCCAAGGCGCGAGCCTCCTGATGTTGTAAGAATATTGAGCGTTATCATGGCGACAGCGTTCAGTATTTACAACACTTGGCCCCAGCAGCGGCGTCAACCCTCGGAATAGAGCCTTGGCACCCGGCGCAGGTTGCAGAAGATCTGGTACGGGATGGTGTCGGCCCACTGCGCCACTTCACTGGCGAGAATGTTTTTGCCCCACAGCTCGACGGTTGAACCGAGGTCGGCTTGCGGCACCTCCGTCAGATCGATGCAGAGCATGTCCATCGACACGCGACCGAGAATGCGGCTGCGTTTGCCCGCCACCAGAACCGGGGTGCCGGTTGGCGCCTGACGCGGGTAGCCGTCGGCGTAACCCATGGCGACCACGCCGATGCGCATCGGTTTGTCGGTGATGAACTTGGCGCCGTAACCGACAGGCTCACCGGCCGGCAGCTCACGCACGCTGATGACTTTCGATTCCAGGGTCATCACCGGTTGCAGACGATCGGCGACTGCGTTGGCTTCTTCGAACGGTGTCGCGCCATACAGCATGATGCCCGGACGCACCCAGTCACTGTGGATCTGCGGCCAACCGAGTACGGCGGGCGAGTTGCGCAGGCTGACTTCCGCCGCCAGGCCCTGACGCGCCGCTTCAAACACCGCAACTTGCTCGGTGCTGCTCTGCGCATGCAGCTCATCGGCGCGGGCGAAGTGGCTCATCAAGACGATTTTCGCCACTTTGCCGCTGGCCAGCAGACGTTGATAAGCCGCCGCATAATCCTTCGGATGCAGCCCAACGCGGTGCATGCCCGAATCGAGCTTCAGCCACACCGTGATCGGTTTGCTCAGCGCTGCCTTCTCGATTGCTTCGAGCTGCCAGAGCGAGTGCACCACCGTCCAGAAATCATGCTCGACGATCAGCGCCAGCTCGTCGGCCTCGAAAATCCCTTCCAGCAACAACACCGGCGCACGAATGCCGGCGGCGCGCAGTTCCAGCGCCTCCTCGATGCAAGCAACGGCAAACCCGTCGGCCTCGCCTTCCAGCGCCTGGGCGCAACGCACCGCGCCATGGCCGTAAGCATCCGCCTTGATCACCGCAAGCGCCTTGGCGCCGGTGACTTCGCGGGCAATTCGGTAGTTGTGGCGCAGGGCTTGAAGGTCGATCAGGGCACGGGCAGGACGCATGGCGGCAGACTTCTAGGCGGTCATGGGAATAAAAACCGGCGCCGACTGACGACGTGAACCGCCAACAGCGCCGGGAGAGGGATCTTTACAACTTTTTACGGCAGCGCGGCGACGATGGAAATTTCTACCAGAATGCTCGGCTTGGCCATTTTCGCTTCGACGGTGGCACGGGCCGGCGCGGCGCCTTTTGGCAGCCACTGATCCCACACCGAGTTCATCCCGGCGAAGTGCTCATCGATGCCGTTCAGGTAAATCGTCGCCGACAGCAGGTGCTGTTTGTCAGTCCCGGCGAGGTCGAGCAGGCGCTCGATATTGGCCAGAACGTCGCGGGTCTGCTGTTCAATCCCGGCGTCGAAGTCGTCGCCGACCTGCCCGGCCAAATACACGGTGCCGTTGTGGCTGACGATCTGACTCATGCGCTCATTGGTGAGCTGGCGCTGGATTGACATGTTTTGCGGACTCCTGAATTTTGTTGCCGTAACGGGAAATATCGAGGCCTTCGGCACTGATCTGCGGCTTTTTCTTCGCCATCAGGTCGGCCAGCAGACGACCGGAACCGCACGCCATGGTCCAACCCAGCGTGCCGTGACCGGTGTTGAGAAACAGATTCTTGAACGGCGTGGCGCCAACGATCGGCGTGCCATCCGGCGTGGTCGGACGCAGACCGGTCCAGAAACTCGCTTCGGCCAGATTACCGCCCTGAGGATAAAGGTCGTTGACGATCATCTCCAGGGTTTCGCGGCGACGCGGGTTCAGCGACAGGTCAAAACCGGCGATCTCGGCCATGCCGCCGACGCGGATGCGGTTGTCGAAACGGGTGATCGCGACCTTGTAGGTCTCGTCGAGAATAGTCGAAGTCGGCGCCATCGCCGGGTTGGTGATCGGCACGGTCAGCGAGTAACCCTTGAGCGGATACACCGGGGCTTTGATGCCCAGCGGCTTGAGCAGTTGCGGCGAGTAGCTGCCGAGCGCCAGCACGTAGCGGTCGGCGGTTTCCAGCTTGCCCTCGATCCACACGCCGTTGATGCGATCACCGGCGTAGTCGAGTTTCTGAATGTCTTGGCCGAAGCGGAATTCGACACCAAGCTTCACCGCCATTTCGGCGAGACGGGTGGTGAACATCTGGCAGTCGCCAGTCTGGTCGTTCGGCAGTCGCAGGGCACCGGCGAGGATGTCAGTGACACCCGCCAGCGCCGGCTCGACGCGGGCAATGCCGGCGCGGTCGAGCACTTCAAACGGCACGCCGGATTCTTTCAGCACGGCGATGTCTTTCGCGGCGCCATCGAGCTGTGCCTGGGTGCGGAACAGCTGAGTCGTACCGAGGCTGCGGCCTTCGTAGGCGATGCCGGTTTCGGCGCGCAATTCGTCGAGGCAGTCGCGGCTGTACTCGGACAGACGCACCATGCGCTCCTTATTCACCGCGTAACGATTGGCGGTGCAGTTGCGCAGCATCTGCGCCATCCACAGGTACTGGTCGATGTCGGCAGTGGCCTTGATCGCGAGAGGGGCGTGGCGTTGCAACAGCCACTTGATCGCCTTGAGCGGTACGCCCGGCGCGGCCCACGGCGAGGCGTAGCCCGGCGAGACCTGGCCGGCGTTGGCGAAACTGGTCTCCATGGCCGCAGCCGGCTGCCGGTCGACCACCACCACTTCGAACCCGGCACGGGCCAGATAGTAAGCACTGGCGGTACCGATGACGCCGCTACCCAAGACCATTACGCGCATTTTTGTATCCCTCATCGCGGCAGGGCCGCGTACGTCTGTTGTTAGAGCAATGATGCGCGCAGTGTAAAAAAGAAATGCCAGTGCTTTTCACTATATAAGCGCCTATATTTGGCGACAATTCTCGGCAAAAACCCTTTTCACGGAGGCGCATCCCCTATGCGTACCAACACTCAGACCAAACGTGAGCTGGACAAGATCGACCGCAACATCTTGCGGATCCTGCAGGCGGACGGGCGGATTTCCTTTACCGAACTGGGCGAAAAGGTCGGGCTCTCGACCACGCCGTGCACTGAGCGGGTACGGCGTCTGGAGCGCGAAGGGATCATCATGGGCTACAACGCCCGGCTCAATCCGCAGCACTTGAAGGGTAGCTTGCTGGTGTTCGTCGAGATCAGCCTCGACTACAAATCCGGCGACACTTTCGAAGAGTTCCGCCGCGCGGTGCTGAAGTTGCCGCACGTGCTGGAGTGCCATTTGGTGTCAGGGGATTTCGACTATCTGGTGAAGGCGCGGATTTCCGAGATGGCCTCGTACCGCAAGCTGCTGGGCGACATTCTGCTGAAACTGCCGCATGTGCGGGAGTCGAAGAGTTACATCGTGATGGAAGAGGTTAAGGAGAGCTTGAGCCTGCCGATTCCAGACTGAGATTGGGGATTCCTGACCCGGCCCCATCGCTGGCAAGCCAGCTCCCACAATGATTATCGGTGTTCACAACATTTGTGTACGACGCCGAACCTGTGGGAGCTGGCTTGCCAGCGATGGCGTCGACACGGTTCCGAGTGAACCCGTTAAACCAGCACCTGCCGATTCGCCGCCATGTACTCGAAAATCTGTTTCTCTACCCGTGGATGAATCAGCTCCACCGGCCGCCGCTCGTTCGGGCAAGGCAAAGTCTTGGTCGTACCAAACAACCGGCAAATCAACGGCCGCTCTTCATACACCGTGCAACCCTGCGGCCCCAGGTGCACACAGTTCAGCTCCTCCATCGCCGCATCCTGTTCGGCGCGAGTCTTGCGCGGCAGGCGGGCCATTTCTTCGGGCGAGGTGGTTACCGGGCCACAGCAATCGTGGCAGCCGGGCACGCACTCGAACGAGGGGATCTGCTGGCGCAAGGTACGGATTTTCTGGCTGTTGCAGCTCATTGAAGCGGTGACCATGGTGAAATAGGCGGCAATTGTGCCGCAAAAGCCGTGATCCAGACACCGCAGGCCGACCAGTGTTGCCCCCGTTCGGGCGTGCGGCTTATGCTCCGTCAAATTTTCTCGACACCCCCGTCTCAGGATCCTGCCCATGACCGCCCGCGCCCACTCCCCCGCGAGCCAACCCCACGTTGCCTCTTACTACGCCGCCAGCAGCCTGCCGCAACCCGATCATCCGTCGCTGCAAGGTGAAGTCGTAGCGGACGTCTGCGTGGTCGGTGGCGGTTTTTCCGGACTGAACACGGCGCTGGAACTGGCCGAGCGCGGTCTCAGCGTGGTGTTGCTGGAAGCGCACAAGATTGGCTGGGGCGCCAGCGGTCGTAACGGCGGGCAGTTGATTCGCGGCGTCGGCCACGGTCTCGATCAGTTCGCCAACGTCGTCGGTAGCGACGGCGTACGCGAGATGAAACTGATGGGCCTGGAGGCGGTGGAAATCGTTCGCCAGCGCGTCGAGCGTTTTCAGATTGCCTGCGATCTGACCTGGGGCTACTGCGACCTCGCCAACAAACCTTCCGACCTCGAAGGTTTTGCCGAAGACGCCGAGGAGTTGCGCGGCCTCGGTTATCGCTACGAAACCCGCCTGCTACAAGCCAGCGAGATGCACACCGTGGTTGGTTCCAAGCGCTACGTCGGTGGTTTGATCGACATGGGTTCGGGGCATCTGCATCCGCTCAATCTCGCGCTGGGCGAAGCGGCTGCTGCGCAACAATTGGGCGTCAAACTGTTTGAACACTCAGCAGTGACCCGTATCGACTACGGCCCCGAGGTCAAAGTCCACACGGCTCAGGGCTCGGTTCGAGCCAAGACTTTAGTGCTCGGTTGCAACGCCTATCTCAATGATCTGAATCCGCAACTCAGCGGCAAAGTCCTGCCTGCCGGCAGCTATATCATCGCTACCGAACCGTTGAGCGAAGAGCAGGCGCACAACCTGCTGCCGCAAAACATGGCGGTCTGTGATCAGCGGGTGGCGCTGGATTACTACCGACTCTCGGCGGATCGTCGCTTGCTGTTCGGCGGCGCCTGCCATTATTCGGGGCGTGATCCAAAAGACATCGCTGCGTACATGCAGCCGAAGATGCTCGAAGTGTTCCCGCAGCTCGCTGGAGCGAAAATCGATTATCAGTGGGGCGGGATGATCGGCATCGGCGCGAACCGTCTGCCGCAGATCGGCCGGCTCAATGATCAGCCGAACGTGTATTACGCCCAGGCCTATTCCGGGCATGGGGTAAATGCCACGCACCTGGCGGGCAAGTTGCTGGCTGAGGCGATCAGTGGGCAGCACAGCGGCGGGTTCGATCTGTTTGCGAAAGTGCCGCACATCACTTTCCCGGGCGGCAAGCATTTGCGCTCGCCGCTGTTGGCGTTGGGGATGTTGTGGCATCGCCTAAAAGAGTTGGTCTGATGGTTTTGCGGCGTGCTTGAGGCCGCCATCGCTGGCAAGCCAGCTCCCACAGTGATCGTGAATGTTCACAACATTTGTGTTCACACAAAACATTGTGGGAGCTGGCTTGCCAGCGATAAGGCCCGCAAGAACAATACAGATCTCAGATCCGCCAGAACGGTTTCACCCCCTCCTCCTGCGCCTGCTCACGCGTCAACCCGATGTCCTCGAGCTGATCCGCCGTCAGGTTCAACAACGCCCTGCGCGTGTGCAGGCGATGCCACATCAGACCCCAGCGGCTTAGGCCGGACGGTGCGTTACGCATGATTTCATTGCGCGCACGATCCTTCTGCCCTGCCGCCAGTTCCTGACTGTGTAACGTCAGCCGCACATCGCTCAAGCCGTTCATTTTTGTCGCTCCTGTTTACTTGGGTAGCCAGAGATTCCATGATGCGCGGGTGAGCAAAACCGTTACAGATTCAAAGCAACTGTATTAACTCCATACAGATTTGCCGCTCTGTAGACTGAATTGACGATTTATCTCGCATCTGTACTGGTCTTCCGAATCTTCTGCACCGAGGCAGCGCCATGACCCTCTACGTAAACCTCGCCGAATTGCTCGGCACGCGCATCGAACAAGGCTTCTATCGCCCCGGCGACCGCTTGCCGTCGGTGCGCGCCTTGAGCGTTGAACACGGGGTCAGTCTGAGCACGGTGCAGCAGGCCTATCGCATGCTCGAAGACAGTGGCCTGGCCACGCCGAAGCCCAAGTCCGGCTACTTCGTGCCTGTCGGTCGCGAGCTGCCGGAGTTGCCCGCCGTCGGCCGTCCGGCGCAGCGGCCAGTGGAAATTTCGCAGTGGGATCAGGTGCTGGAATTGATTCGCGCCGTGCCGCGCAAGGACGTCGTGCAATTGGGTCGCGGCATGCCCGACATCAGTTCACCGACCATGAAGCCGCTGCTGCGTGGGCTCGCCCGCATCAGCCGCCGTCAGGACATGCCCGGTCTGTATTACGACAACATCCACGGCACCCTCGAACTGCGCGAGCAGATCGCCCGGTTAATGCTCGATTCCGGCTGCCAGTTGAGCGCCAGCGATCTGGTCGTGACCACCGGTTGTCACGAAGCGCTGTCCACCAGCATCCACGCGATCTGCGAGCCAGGCGACATTGTCGCGGTGGATTCGCCGAGCTTCCACGGCGCCATGCAGACCCTCAAAGGCCTCGGCATGAAAGCCCTGGAAATCCCCACCGACCCGCTCACCGGCATCAGCCTCGAAGCGCTGGAACTGGCGCTCGAACAATGGCCGATCAAGGTCATCCAGCTCACCCCGAACTGCAACAACCCGCTCGGCTACATCATGCCGGAGTCGCGCAAACGTGCGCTGCTCACCCTCGCCCAACGCTTTGACGTGGCGATCATCGAAGACGACGTGTATGGCGAACTGGCCTACACCTACCCGCGCCCGCGCACGATCAAATCCTTCGATGAAGACGGCCGCGTGCTGCTCTGCAGTTCGTTTTCCAAAACTTTGGCGCCGGGACTGCGGATTGGTTGGGTCGCGCCGGGGCGATACCTCGAGCGCGTGCTGCACATGAAATACATCAGCACTGGCTCAACCGCGCCGCAGCCGCAAATTGCGATTGCCGAGTTTCTCAAATCCGGCCATTTCGAACCGCACTTGCGGCGGATGCGCACGCAATACCAGCGCAATCGTGATGTGATGATCGATTGGGTGACCCGCTATTTTCCCGCCGGCACCCGCGCCAGCCGCCCGCAAGGCAGCTTCATGTTGTGGGTCGAATTGCCGGAAGGTTTCGACACGCTGAAACTGAATCGTGCGCTGCTCGACCAAGGCGTACAGATTGCTGTTGGCAGCATCTTTTCCGCCTCGGGCAAGTACCGTAATTGCTTGCGCATGAATTACGCGGCCAAGCCGACACCGCAGATTGAAGAGGCTGTGCGCAAGGTCGGTGCGGCGGCGATCAAACTGCTCGCCGAGTCCGAAATCAGTCCAGTCTGAACACGCCTTCGCCATCCAGTCGGGTCAGATCCGCGACCCGGCTGGCCTCGTTGCTGATTTGCCCCTCAACCTCGAACTCGACATCCATCCGCTTGCCGCTCGCCAACAGCGGCAGAAGGCGTTCGCCGGGGCGCAACACGTCGCTCTCCCCCGCCGCTTTCTGTGTGGCGACACCGTCGACTCGCACCGCCATCACCTTGAGCCGCAACGTGCCAATGCCGAAGCGATACCGCTCGCCATCAGCGCCCGGCGCATCGAAACGCAGCGCCAGCGGCAACGTCTGATCACAAACGACCTGTACTTGAATCCGGCGACTACCAAAACTCAGCTCATTGGCTCCGGCGCTTTGCTGCAACAACGCGCCCCGGTCGGTCAGGCCAAAATCAAACGCGGGTGGACTGACTCGCACCTCGCACGCTTGGTCCTGCGCCCACGCCGCCGTGCAGCACAGCCAGAGCATTGCCACGCTCGAAACGTTGAAAACAGTCATCGGATAATTCCTCAATCACGCGTCACTGCAACGCGCGGACGCAGATTCGTAAAGGTCATCGGGATCGGCTTCTTCAGCCAGTTCGAAGGTCAGATGACAGCGCGAGCCATCGGCCTTTTGCACGTGCAGCGCAGCGTCCGCCTGAATGTCGGAGAGAAAAATCCGTCCGTCATCGAGCACGCTGGTGACGTAGCGGCCCTGCTCATCAAACACGCCGAAACCCTTGCCGACGACTTGATCATCGGCCGTGTGTGCGTGCAGCAAGACGCGCCGGGACGTGACCATGTGAAACTCCAGCCGCTGCACCGAACCGCGCGCCGCTGCGATCTCGCGGTAGCCGTTGAGCACGTCGACATTGCGCGCCAGGCTCGCGGTGTCGATCTCCACCCGTGTGTTGCGATAGGCCGGCACGCTGGCCACCACCGCGCGCCCGGCGGCGTCCGTCCACACTGGCCCGTAAGGCGTGCGCAACTTGACCCCGGCGGCATCTCCGGCCTTGAGCAAGGCAAAGGTCTCGCGCACGGTGTAGGGCGATAAAGTCAGGCCTTCGCTGTGCAGCGCGACGCCGCCCCGTGCGCCGAAGTCGTAACCGGTCGAACCGGAGCCGCGCTGCGAATACCCCAGATCAACCTGGGTGTAACGCGGCAGCAAGTTGAGCCGGCCACTGACATCCGCCTCGCCGTTTTCCGGGCGCTCGACCGTGGCGCTGTAGGCCACGGCGTCGTTGATCTGCTGATTCAGACGCAAGCCGCTGCGGGTGCCGCTGAGGTCGTCCTTGCGGACAAAACTGCGCAGCGCGCCGTTGCGCCCCATCGGCACGCTGACCGTCAGATAGGTCGCAAAACCACGGCTGTCATGCGCCGAACCGCCCATGTCACGCTCAAGACTCAACGACACGCTGGTGCGCTGAAACATCCGTGACCACGAGGCGCTGAGGCGCGAACTGGTGTCATCTTCAAAATCGGTGAAGCGTGAAAATCCACCGGAAAACGAGCCCAACAACAGACTCGCACCGCTGAGCCCGAGGGTCATCTGGTTGCGAATGCGTTGATCCGGTTGATCGGTGTCGCGATTCCACGTGGTATCGGACAACGTGCGAAAACCGTGCACTTGCTGAGTGACCGACAGGTTAGCCGAGACGCGCTCGGTCAGCGCCGTGCTCAGGCTGAGCTGGAACTGCGCGCCCAACTGGTCTTCGCGACGGGCGCGGGACACCACCTGTCGCAACCCCAGCGCCGTGCGCGGCAACAACGGAATTTGCAGCGCCATCCCGGCCGATTGATAGTCGCTGCCGAGCATCGCGCCTGCCGTCAGTTGCTTGCCGGCGGCCAAACGCCAATCCTTGCTCGCCGCGACGAAATCAGGCGCGTCGCGATCATCGCGGGCATAGCGACGAACACGTCCCGCCGTCACCGCGAAACCCGGCTGGCGGCCCGGCGCCAAACCACCAAGGCTGTCTCCGGGAACGATAAAACTGCGTTGCTGGCCATCCTCTTCGTATACGGTGACGTCCAGATCCAGACTCTGGCTGAGCAGCGGCAACCCCACCAGCGAAAACGGCCCCGGCGGCACCAGCGTGGTGTAGATCAGCGCGCCGTTCTGCCGAACCTCGACCCGAGCGGCGGAATAGGCGATGCCTTCGACGTGGGCGCCTTCACTGTCTGCTTCCAGCTCCCTCAACGCGGCTTCAGGCTGCAACTGCACACCGGTGAAAGCCTCGCCAGCAAACAACGGCGAGGCCATGTTGAGCTGACCGAATTGCACGTTGGTTTGCAGCGACTCGAAAGTGCGCGAAGCGTAGGCATACAGATGCTCGGTCTGGCTGCTGCCATCGAACGCCGCGTAAGACTGACGGCTGCGCAGCGCCCAGTCGTTGATGTTCAAACCCAGCTCGGTGTTGAGGCTGCGGTAGTGTGTGGTCTGGCCAACGTACTCGTTGCCCAGCACCAGCGCGTCGTAGTTGAACAGCGCAGCGCTGCCACCGTGCGCGTAGTTGCGACGCGCCGCAGCCGTCGGCGCCACGAGCCCGGTGGGCAGCAGCAGTTCGATCTGTTCCTTGCCCGGATCAAGCCGCGCGATCACGCCGTCGAAGCTGTCGACGAAGCGCGTGCAATCAAGGTTCGGCAGCGCCTCGACGCGCATATTTGCCTGTTCGAGCAACGTCTCGGTGGTGCACAACTCGCCCTGCTCGTCGAACGTCGCCAGCACTCGTCCTTTCGGCACACCGTTGACGCTGAGCAACACCGAATGCGCCCCCTGCTGAAAGCGCGGCGCGTCCTGAAAGTATTCCGCCAGTTGCAGATCGAGCCCACGGGCGCGCAACACGTTCGGGTCGAAAGTGACCGACTCGGCGCAGGCATTCGCCGACGCCAACAGGCTGAGCAGCGCGAGTCTGTGACGGTAATTCATTCACCGGTCACCAGCGGTGCATCGAAATTGCCCGCGGCGAAACCGTACATCGTCGCCGGGTACAGACGCACCTGAGTCGCCGTCGCGGGCAGCGGCGATGCGGACGTCAGACGCAGTTTTTCCCCGGGCAAAATGTAGCTGCGGCCCAGATCCACCGAAGCCTCGCCGGGCAACAGATTGACGGTATTGGCCAGCCGCACCACGTAAGGGCTGGGATTGCTGACCTGCAGTTGGGTGTCCTGCACTGACCACTTCAGCAGCGTCCACGGCTGGCGTTCGATGGGCAGGTTTTTCGGGCGCAGAATCGCGGGAATGTTCTGTTTTACGGTCAGGCTGACCCGCGCGTTGCTACCCTTTTCCAGCGGCTGGATGCCTTCGAAAATCACCCGCTTGAGGCGCTCGGTTTGCAGCGGCTCGGCGCTGCGCAGAATGAATCGCACCAGTTGCGTGCCACCGCTTTCCACCCGCGCCACCGGCGGGGTCAGCAGCAACAGCAGCTCGGTGTCTTCCGGGACATTTTCAATGCTGGTGTGCAGGAGGGCCGGGAGCGGTTCAGTGTTGGTGATGTTGATACTGGCTTCGCCGGTGGACTCTTCGAGAATCAGGATCGGCGTTTGCGGCACCATGCCGGCGGCGTCCGCCACGGATGTTGCGCTCGATAGAAGCAGCACCGCCATCAGGGCGGTGGTCGAAAAACGTTGAATTTGAGGCATGACGATTCCCTGGCGCCCCATTTTTCGCACCGTCGGCGCAAGGGCCCATCGTTGAAACACAAACGTAAAAAGGTGCGCCTATGGCGCAGAAAAACGACGCACCGCAAGGACTGCGGCGCGTGTTTGATCAGGTCGAGAGTGTGCTCACGACATCCCTGGACTCAGAGGTAAACCAGCTCGAACGTCGCGGAGCCGTCCAGAGTGATGTCCGAGCCTGTAGGCAGCGCATTCGCCGGGCCGACGACTGGAACCAATGTCATTGGGAGGGTGTGGATGCGGCCGTTGCTTGGGCCTTCAGCGATGCTGCGTCCCCAGGAATAATGCAGATAACCACCGCTGGAAGCGTTTTTGCCGACAAGCGTCGAACTCGGCTGATTCCAGGTTGGCCCACCAATTCCGCCACCTTGTTGGTACATGAGGCTCATCGCTGCGCTGTCCACCGTTGGCGTGCCATGACGCAAGCCGTAACCACCAATCTTGACCCCGCTGGCGGCGCCCATGCCGTAGATGTACATATCTTCTGCGCGGCCATCGATGGTGATGCCTTGTAACTGCGTCGCCGCCTGGTTGTCGTGCACTTTCACGGCGACCGGCACCTGCCCATTGCAGGTCATGCTCAGCGTAATGTTTTTCAAAGCCAGCTCGGTTTGCACATTGGCATTCAAATCCGCCGCCGAGATCTTGCCCAGATCAACAAGGCTGCCCCCGGCAAAACTTGGCGTGCACGCGGTAGGAATAATCGTGCCGCTAACCGTGAGGCTGGCACTTTCTGCGAGAGCAAGAGCAGGCAACAACGTAGCCACCACCGTGGCGCTGATGAAAAGCTTTTTCATGAGAAATTCTCGTTCCGTAAGAATTAAAAGGACGACAGCAAGAAGCGTTCTGTCTGGCGAGAAATAGCGAAATTTCCTGCCTGACAACGCCCGGC
This sequence comes from Pseudomonas sp. PB103, assembly GCF_009764635.1. NCBI lineage: Bacteria > Pseudomonadati > Pseudomonadota > Gammaproteobacteria > Pseudomonadales > Pseudomonadaceae > Pseudomonas > Pseudomonas sp. PB103. The sequence continues at coordinate 42,207 of NZ_RWIL01000034.1, forward strand.
CATTATTGCGATTTGCCCCCGTTTCCGATGTAAGACGAAGTTACAAAGCACCCAGAGAAAATTCGCCTGAGGCCGTAGCTGACAGGAGTAGGAGAAATGCCCTACTTCAGAAATTCTCATTTCCTGCCCGTCGGTCATTGCCTACACGGCGCTCAAGCCCGGCTGTTTACGACCGCAGATTTTTCCTGAATCAACCGTTGCCGATGACGGTCATAACCCGTGCCATACTCCGATCCCTACTCACACGCGGAATGATCCGACTTGCGATCCAGCCCTCTCCTGCTTCTGATACTCGTGTTGTCCCTCGCCGGGTGCGCCAGTGTCGATGTGCAACGCGAACCCAGCCAGGCCTTGCCGGCCAGCAGCTCGGCTTTTGGCCGTTCGATTCAGGCTCAGGCCGCGCCGTATGAAGGCCGCTCCGGCTTCCGCCTGCTGTCCAACAGCACCGAATCTTTCACTGCCCGCGCCGAGCTGATCCGCCACGCGCAGGTCAGCCTCGATTTGCAGTACTACATCGTCCACGACGGCGTCAGCACGCGAATGCTCGTCGAGGAACTGCTCAAGGCTGCCGACCGTGGCGTGCGCGTACGCATCCTGCTCGACGACACCACCAGCGATGGCCTCGACCAGATCATCGCCACGCTGGCGGCGCATCCGCAGATCCAGATTCGTCTGTTCAATCCGCTGCACCTAGGCCGCAGCACCGGCGTCACCCGCGCGGCCGGGCGCCTGTTCAACCTGTCGCTGCAACACCGGCGCATGCACAACAAACTGTGGCTGGCGGACAACAGCGCGGCCATCGTCGGCGGGCGCAATCTGGGCGATGAGTATTTCGATGCCGAGCCGAACCTGAATTTCACCGACATCGACATGCTCAGCATGGGGCCGGTGGCCGAGCAGCTCGGGCACAGTTTCGACCAGTACTGGAACAGCGCGCTGAGCAAACCAATCGAAGAATTTCTCTCGAGCAAGCCGACCGCCAAAGACTTGCAGAACACCCGCACGCGCCTGGAAGAATCGCTGGAAGAAACCCGCAAACAGAATCACGCGCTGTATCAGCAGCTGATGACCTTCACCACCGAGCCGCGCATGGACATCTGGCGCAACGAGCTGATCTGGGCGTGGAATCAGGCATTGTGGGATGCGCCGAGCAAGGTGCTGGCCAAGGACGAACCTGACCCGCAATTGCTGCTGACCACGCAACTGGCGCCGGAACTGAAGAACGTCAGCAAAGAGCTGATCATGATTTCGGCGTACTTCGTGCCGGGGCAACCGGGGCTGGTGTACCTGACCGGGCGCGCCGATGCGGGTGTTTCCGTGAGCCTGCTGACCAATTCGCTGGAGGCCACCGATGTGCCGGCGGTGCATGGCGGTTATGCGCCGTACCGCAAGGCACTGTTGGAGCACGGTGTGAAACTGTATGAACTGCGCCGCCAGCCTGGGGATAACTATGGCAGCGGCCCGCATGTGTTTTACAGCAAGTCGTTCCGTGGCTCGGATTCGAGTTTGCACAGCAAGGCGATGATTTTTGACCGGCAGAAATCGTTTATCGGCTCGTTCAACTTTGATCCGCGTTCGGTGTTGTGGAACACCGAGGTCGGGGTGTTGGTGGACAGTCCGGAGCTGGCTGAGCATGTGCGTGAGCTGGCGCTGCAAGGTATGGCGCCGGCGTTGAGTTATCAGGCGAAATTGCAGGATGGCCAGATTGTCTGGGTCACTGAAGACAATGGCCAGATGCATACGCTGAGCAAGGAGCCGGGGAGTTGGTGGCGACGGTTCAATGCGTGGTTCAGCACCAGCGTCGGCCTGGAACGCATGTTGTAATCCAACAAAGATCTTGGATTTAGAGGGCTTTTGTGGCGAGGGGATTTATCCCCGATGGGCTGCGAAGCGGCCCCAAAATATTCGGTGTTTCAGATATATCGAGTTCACCGGTTTTGCGACTGCTGCGCAGCCGATCGGGGATAAATCCCCTCGCCACAAGGTAATCACTCGATTCAGAGTCGGGGTTAAGCAGGTTCGGTCACCGGGCCGAATGCGCCTTGGCGCAACAGCAGAATCACCAACCCAAACGCGCCGATCGCCATCAGCAGCGGCAACGCATGTCCGCTGATCCACTGACTCCCCGCCCCCGCCGCCAACGGCCCGATCAGGCATCCTACACCCCAGAGCTGTGCGATATGCGCATTCGCCCGCACCAGCGCATCATCGCGATAACGCTCGCCAATCAGAATCAACGACAGCGTGAACAAGCCGCCTGCACTGGCGCCAAATAACACCCACAACGGCCAGATCAACAGCGTATCGAGCAACAGCGGAATCGCCAGACTCGACAGCATCAACACCACCGCGCAACCGGCAAACAACGTACGTCGTGACAGGTAATCGGCCAACGCGCCAATCGGCAATTGCAGCAATGCATCACCGACCACCACGGTGCTGACCATCGCCAAAGCGATCTCAGCAGTGAATCCCTGTTGCAGGCAATACACCGGCAGCAGCGTCAGGATCATTGCCTCGAACGCCGCGAACAACGACACCGCCCAGGCAATCGCCGGCAGGTCGCGAGCAAAACCCCACAGGTCGCGGAATGTCACGCTGCTCGCTTCACTGCTCGGCGCACCGCTGCGGCCCAACAACAGCAACGGCGAAACCAGCAGCAGGCCGACGCCGACCCAGAACCCGTAATCGTCTTCAGTGCCGAGCGCGCCCAGCAGCAACGGGCCAGACAACTGGCTCAACGCATAACTGCTGCCGTACAGCGCCACCAAGCGACCGCGCCAGTTCTCGACCACCAGTTGATTGATCCAGCTCTCGCCGAGGATGAACACGATGGTCAGGATCACGCCGATCATCAGCCGCAGCAGCAGCCAGATCGGGTAACTCGGCAACAGCGCCAGCAGACCGATCGACAACGCCCCGGCCCACAGGCACAGGCGCATCAGGTTGGCCGTGCCGAAGCGCGCCGCCAGATGACTGGAAATCTTCGCGCCGAGCAACACGCCAATCGCCGGCATCGCCGCCATCACACCAATGGCGAAAGAGCCGTAACCCCATCCCTCCAGACGCAACGACACCAACGGCATGCTGACCCCCAGGGCCAGGCCGACACTCAAGACAGACGCCAACACGGCGAAATACGTCGCCCAACGCATGGTCCACGCTCCTGTGGATAATTATTATTGGAGGCCACATCAAACAAATGTGGGAGCGAGCCTTTGTGGTGAGGGGATTTATCCCCGTTGGGTCGCGTAGCGGCCCCAAAACCTGCAAGCGCGATGTATCAGGTACACCGCGCGCATTGATTTTGCGACTGCTTCGCAGCCGAACGGGGATAAATCCCCTCGCCACAAAAGCTCGCTCCCACAGGGATATCTGTTTGGTCAGGAAACCCGCTCCCACAGGGGATATCTGTTTGGCAGGAAGCCCGCTCTCACAGAGGATCTCTGTTTCGTCTGGAAGCCTGGCGTGACCAGGCTCCCTTAACGGCTTACAGCTTGATCCACGTCGCTTTCAGCTCGGTGTATTTGTCGAACGCGTGCAGCGACTTGTCGCGGCCGTTACCCGACTGTTTGAAACCACCAAACGGTGCGGTCATGTCGCCGCCGTCGTACTGGTTGACCCACACGCTGCCGGCGCGCAGCGCTTTGGCGGTCAGGTGCGCTTTGGAGATGTCTTGTGTCCACACCGCAGCGGCCAGGCCATACGGCGTGTCGTTGGCAATCTGGATGGCTTCTTCAGCGGTATCGAAAGCGATAACCGACAGCACTGGCCCGAAGATCTCTTCCTGAGCGATCTTCATCGCGTTGCTCACGCCGTCGAAAATCGTTGGCTCAACGTAAGTGCCGCCGGTTTCCTGAAGAATGCGCTTGCCGCCGGCGACCAGTTTGGCGCCATCGGTATGACCGGATTCGATGTACGACAGCACGGTGTTCATCTGCTGCGTGTCGACCAACGCGCCGACGTTGGTCGCCGGATCCAGCGGGTTGCCCGGTTTCCAGGCTTTCAGCGCCTCGATCACCATCGGCAGGAATTTGTCTTTGATCGAACGTTCGACCAGCAGACGCGAACCGGCAGTGCAGACTTCGCCCTGGTTGAAAGCGATGGCGCTGGCGGCGGATTCGGCAGCGGCTTGCAGATCCGGCGCATCGGCAAAAACGATGTTCGGGCTCTTGCCGCCGGCTTCCAGCCAGACGCGTTTCATGTTCGATTCGCCAGAGTAGATCATCAGTTGCTTGGCGATCTTGGTCGAACCGGTGAACACCAGCGTGTCGACATCGTTATGCAGGGCCAGCGCCTTGCCGACGGTGTGACCGTAGCCCGGCAGCACGTTGAGTACGCCTTTCGGGATACCGGCTTCAACGGCCAGCGCCGCGATGCGGATGGCGGTCAGCGGCGATTTTTCCGATGGCTTGAGGATCACCGAGTTACCGGTCGACAGCGCCGGACCGAGTTTCCAGCAGGCCATCATCAGCGGGAAGTTCCACGGCACGATGGCGCCGACCACACCGACGGGCTCGCGGGTTACCAGACCGAGTTGATCGTGCGGCGTCGCTGCCACTTCGTCGTATATCTTGTCGATCGCTTCACCGCTCCAGCTCAGCGCTTGCGCCGCGCCCGGAACGTCGATGTACAGCGAATCGCTGATCGGCTTGCCCATGTCGAGGGTTTCGAGCAGGGCCAATTCTTCGGCGTGCTGCTTGAGCAGGCTGGCGAAACGGATCATGGTGGCTTTGCGTTTGGTCGGTGCCAGACGCGACCACACGCCGGAATTGAAAGTAGCGCGGGCGTTTTCCACGGCGCGCTGCGCGTCGGCGGCGTCACAGCTGGCAATTTTGCCGAGCAGACGGCCATCGACCGGGCTGATGCACTCGAAGGTCTCGCCGGAGACGGCGTCGGTGTATTCGCCATTCAGGTAGGCGCGGCCTTCGATTTTCAGGTCGCGGGCGCGTTGTTCCCAGTCGGCACGAGTCAGGGTGGTCATTTCGAGTGTCCTCCGCTTGTTGAATACGAGCGCCGCGCGATCTTCGCCAGCGTCCTCAAGAATTCTGCCCGGCCAGCCGGTTTTTCGGCCAGAGGCACCCGCCACCCTAAACCAGCGGCCGGGGTTGTTTCAATATATTTGACATAAGGTGGCCATACGGCCTTGCGGTGTTGATTTTAATCAACATAGACTTTGGCCCTTTCCAGCCAATCGCGCCGTATTCACGGGGGATAACAACAATGAACATCCAGAACGTCGTCGACATCAGCCTGACCAGCAGCGAAGCCGAACGCTATCGCCCGGATCCGGCGAAAGTGCTCAAGGGTGATCCTGAACAAGCTGTGTTCCATCAATACGACAGCCCTTGTGGGCAGATGGGCGTTGGCGTGTGGGAAGGCGCGGTTGGCCAGTGGACGGTGAACTACACCGAACATGAATATTGCGAGATTTTGCAGGGCGTGTCGGTGCTGCGTGACAGCGATGGCAATGCCAAGACGTTGCGTGTTGGCGACCGCTTTGTGATTCCGGCGGGGTTTCGAGGCACCTGGGAAGTGCTGGAGGCTTGCCGCAAGGTCTATGTGATCTTCGAACAAAAGGCTTGAGGATTTTTGCTGGCTGATCCGGCCCTATCGCTGGCAAGCCAGCTCCCACAGGGGAAATTGGTGTTCACAAAATTGTGTTCAACACAAAAACCTGTGGGAGCTGGCTTGCCAGCGATGAGGCCAGACCAGACACCACAGAAATCCAAGGCAACAAAAAAGGCCCGTATCGTGAGATACGGGCCTTTTTCGTAAGTCGGGAAAAATCAATTACTTGATTTTGCCTTCCTTGTAGATCACGTGCTTGCGAACAACCGGATCATATTTCTTGATCTCGATTTTGTCCGGGGTAGTACGCTTGTTCTTGTCGGTAGTGTAGAAGTGACCAGTACCGGCGCTCGAGATCAAACGAATCAATTCACGCATGATTAGCTCCCTTAAATCTTGCCATCGCGGCGAAGTTCGGCGAGCACGACAGTGATGCCACGCTTGTCGATGATGCGCATGCCTTTGGCAGATACGCGCAGACGCACAAAACGTTTCTCTTCTTCAACCCAGAAGCGGTGATGCTGCAGGTTCGGCAGGAAACGACGACGGGTTTTGTTGTTTGCGTGGGAAATGTTATTCCCAGTCACCGGACCCTTACCGGTAACTTGACATACTCTCGACATGCCTCAGCCCTCTAAAACCACATGCCCAACCCGGCATGGGTTGGCCGCTTAATCTCTCAGTCATTTGGCGCCAGGCGCCGCGTTTCTTTAGAGGTCTTACCGGCTACACCTACAGTGAAGGAACCGGGCCCCTAGAAAAGAGCGCTGCTTTATACCAGAAAGACCGGGGTGCAACAACTTTCCGTGTGCAATCAATCCACAAAAAAGCGTTTTTTCGACCTGCGAACGCTTTGGATAAAGGCCGGCACCGGTTTTTACCACTCGTCGAAGAAAATCATCCGCACACGGCTTTCAGACTTTTTGCGCAGCGCCGTGGTCTGAAAAACCGCCATCACTGTGCCCTTAAAATGCAAAAAGGGGATAGTCATTTGTAATCCAGCCCTCTAGGGTAGGCCTTTTCCAGACTGCACTTGCAGATGGGCCTTCGATCTGTAAAAGGAAACCGACCATGCGCCTCGCTGCCCTACCCCTGTTGCTCGCCCCGCTCCTGCTGAGCCCTCTGGCCCAGGCCGCCGCGCTGAGCGTCTGCACCGAGGCCAGCCCGGAAGGGTTCGACGTGGTGCAATACAACTCGCTGACCACCACCAACGCCTCGGCCGACGTGCTGATGAACCGTCTGGTGGATTTCGACACCGCCAGCGGCAAAGTCGTGCCGAGCCTGGCCGACAGCTGGGAAGTCAGCACCGATGGCCTGACGTACGTGTTCAAACTGCATCCGCAGGTGAAATTTCACACGACCGATTACTTCAAGCCGAGCCGCGAGCTGACCGCTGAAGACGTCAAATTCAGTTTCGACCGCATGCTCGACCCGGCGAACCCGTGGCACAAAGTCGCCCAAAGCGGTTTCCCGCATGCGCAGTCGATGCAGTTGCCAGCACTGATCAAGAAGATCGACGCCCTCGATCCGCTGACCGTGCGCTTCACCCTTGATCATCCAGATTCGACTTTCCTGGCAACCCTGAGCATGGGCTTCGCCTCGATCTATTCTGCCGAATACGCCGACAAACTGATGAAGGTCGGCGCGACGGACAAGCTCAACAGCCAACCGATCGGCACCGGCCCGTTCGTGTTCAACCGCTTCCAGAAAGACGCGGCAATCCGTTACAAGGCCAACCCGGACTACTTCGGTGGCAAGCCTGCAGTCGATCCGCTGATCTTCGCCATCACCCCGGACGCCAACGTGCGCCTGCAAAAGCTGCGACGTAACGAGTGCCAGATCGCCCTGTCGCCGAAACCACTCGACGTACAAGCCGCGCTGAAAGAGCCGACGTTGAAAGTCGAAAAAACTGACGCGTTCATGACCGCTTTCGTTGGCATCAACAGCCAGCACCCGCCGCTGGACAAGCCGGAAGTGCGTCAGGCGATCAACCTCGCCTTCGACAAGGCCAACTACATCAAGGCTGTGTTTGAAGATACCGCCGAAGCAGCGAACGGCCCTTACCCGCCGAACACATGGAGCTACGCCAAAAGCCTGCCGGGCTACCCGCACGACATCGCCAAAGCCAAGGCGCTGATGGCCAAGGCCGGATTGAAGGACGGTTTCCAGACCACCATCTGGACGCGCCCATCGGGCAGCCTGCTTAATCCGAATCCAAGCCTCGGCGCACAGATGCTGCAGTCGGATCTGGCAGAGATCGGCATTCAGGCAGAGATCCGCGTGATCGAGTGGGGCGAGCTGATTCGTCGCGCCAAGGCTGGCGAGCATGATCTGTTGTTCATGGGCTGGGCCGGCGATAACGGCGACCCGGATAACTTCCTCACGCCGCAGTTTTCCTGCGCGGCAGTCAAGTCGGGGACTAACTTCGCGCGCTACTGCAATGCCGATCTGGACAAGCTGATCAGCGCCGGCAAGACCACCAGCGAACAAGGTGTACGCACCAAGCTGTACGAGCAGGCGCAGGCGCAGATTCAGCAGCAGGCGTTGTGGTTGCCGCTGGCGCACCCGACCGCTTACGCGCTGACGCGCAAAGACGTGCAGGGCTACGCCGTCAGCCCGTTCGGCCGCCAGGACTACTCCAAGGTCAACCTCAAATAACCGCAACAACACAAACCCTGTGGGAGCTGGCTTGCCAGCGATGACGGCAGCAAATTCAACACTATTGCCGCCTGAAATTCCGCCATCGCTGGCAAGCCAGCTCCCACAGGGTTTTGCGGTTCTTGTTAAACCTACATCCAGCCGCACTCCGCCATCGACAGCGGCTCGCCGTCACCGATGATGAAGTGATCGAGCACCCGTACATCAATCAGCTCCAGCGCCTTTTGCAAACGCTTGGTCAGCAATCGATCCGCCTGACTGGGATCAGTGCTGCCCGACGGGTGGTTGTGGCAGAGGATCACGGCGGCGGCGTTATTGGCCAAAGCGCGCTTTACGACTTCTCGGGGATGCACGCTGGTGTTGTCGATCGAACCGCGAAACAGCGCCTCGAAATTCAGTACTTGATGCATTGAGTCGAGAAACAGACAGCCAAATACCTCATGGGGCTCATGCCGAAGCATCGCTTTAAGGTAATCGCGCACGACTTGCGGATTCTCCAGCGCCGGTTTCTTGCGCATGCGCTCGGCCAGATGCCGGCGCGCCATTTCCAGCACCGCCTGCAGTTGGGCATATTTCGCCGGGCCGAGGCCCAATTGTTCACTGAACGCTGCCAGATCGGCTTCAAGCAAAACCCGCAGGCTGCCGAATTGGTTCAACAGATGTCGCGCCAGATCCACCGCGCTTTTACCAGAGACCCCGGTGCGCAAAAAAATCGCCAGTAATTCAGCATCGGAAAGGCTTCCCGAACCCTGTTCCAGCAGCTTCTCCCGCGGGCGTTCCGCCGCAGGCCAATCGCGAATACTCATAGCACTTCCCTGTCTGTGGGCGCCGCTGTTCCGTAGCGGTCGCTGTGATATCTTAGCCCATCTTTTTTGCGGGCGAATTCACCCTGGGGAGGGGGTTTCGCCACGTATGTCACCCACGAAATGAAAGGCAGACCTATGCAGCGGCTGTATCGGAAACGCATCGTTCTGGGCGTCGGCGGCGGCATCGCGGCCTACAAGAGCGCCGATCTGGTTCGTCGCCTGATCGATCAGGGCGCCGAAGTGCGCGTGGTCATGACCCACGGCGGCGCCGAATTCATCACCCCGCTGACCATGCAGGCACTGTCCGGCCACCCGGTGCACCTCGACTTGCTCGACCCGGCCGCCGAAGCCGCGATGGGCCACATCGAACTGGCCAAGTGGGCCGATCTGGTGCTGATCGCCCCGGCCACCGCCGACCTGCTCGCGCGTCTGGCACAGGGCATTGCCAATGATTTGCTGACCACGCTGGTACTCGCCACTGACGCTGTCGTCGCTGTCGCGCCGGCAATGAATCAGGCGATGTGGCGCGATCCGGCGACCCAGGCCAACCTGCAACTCCTTGAAAGTCGTGGCCTGAAGACCTTCGGCCCGGCCTCGGGCAGTCAGGCCTGCGGCGACGTCGGCATGGGCCGGATGATGGAAGCCACCGATCTGGCGCAATGCGCGGCGGACTGCTTCCAGCGCGAAGCGCTGACCGGCAAGCACGTCGTTATTACCGCCGGCCCGACTCAGGAAAACATCGACCCGGTGCGCTACATCACCAACCACAGCTCCGGGAAAATGGGCTTTGCCCTCGCCGAGGCGGCGGTGGAAGCCGGCGCCCGCGTCACGCTGATCAGCGGCCCGGTGCACTTGCCGACGCCGGATCGCGTCACGCGTATCGACGTGGTCAGCGCCCGCGACATGCTCGCGGCTTGCGAAGCCGCGATCCCGTGTGACGTGTTCATTTCCTCGGCAGCGGTTGCGGACTACCGCCCGGAAGTCGTTGCCCCGCAAAAACTCAAGAAAGATCCTACGAGCGGTGACGGCTTCGTCCTGCAAATGGTGCGCAACCCAGACATTCTGGCCACCATTGCGACCCGTCCCGACCGTCCGTTCAGTGTCGGCTTTGCCGCCGAGACCGAACACCTGCTCGACTACGCTGCACGCAAGCTGAAGGACAAGAATCTCGATCTGATCGTCGCCAACGACGTCGCCAACCCGAGTATCGGTTTCAACAGCGAAGAAAACGCCTGCAGCGTGATTGACCGTGCGCTGCACGCCACGGTTTTCGCCCAGACCAGCAAGAGCAAGATCGCTCGCCAACTGGTCACTTTTATCGCCGAACGTCTGAACCAGGTTTAATTTACATGCACGCTTTGCAAGCCAAGATCCTCGACCCACGCATCGGCACCGATTTCCCGCTGCCGCAATACGCCACCCCGGGCTCCGCCGGCCTCGACCTGCGCGCCATGCTGGATCAGGACATCGTGATCAAGCCGGGTGAAACCGTGCTGATCCCCACCGGTCTGTCGGTTTACATCGGCGACCCGAACCTCGCCGCGCTGATCCTGCCGCGCTCGGGCATGGGCCATAAGCACGGCATCGTGCTGGGCAACCTCGTCGGCCTGATCGACTCCGATTATCAGGGCCCGCTGATGGTGTCCTGCTGGAACCGTGGCCAGAGCGATTTCACCATGACCGTCGGCGAACGCCTGGCGCAATTGGTGCTGGTACCGGTGGTACAGGCGCACTTCGAAATGGTTGAAGAGTTCGTCGAAACCGAACGCGGCACCGGCGGGTTTGGCCACACCGGCACCAAATAACCGAACACATCTCCTGTAGGAGCTGCCGCAGGCTGCGATCTTTTGATCTTGATCTTAAAAAACAAAGTCAAAAGATCGCAGCCTTCGGCAGCTCCTACAGGGGAAATTTGTGCAATTTGTGCGACAGGTTTTAACACCGTAAATCAAGGTTTTGCCGGCCGAAAGCCACGCCAGCCGAGGCGTCATGGCCCTTTCATACCACGAACTCTCAGTGGAAAACGCCGTCATACCCTTCAGTTTGAGCCTGCCGTCGAACGATTCGTCGGTCTGTCCCGCCACTTTCGAGATGGAGCATTTCCGTAGATGAGCACCCCAGCCAAGATCGCCCCGAAGCTGCCCGACAGCATTTTCCGCGCCTATGACATTCGCGGCACCGTGCCGGAATTCCTCAATGCCGAAACCGCTTACTGGATCGGTCGCGCCATCGGTTCGCAGAGCCTGGCTCAGGGTGAACCAAACGTGTCCGTCGGTCGCGACGGTCGCTTGTCCGGTCCTGAGCTGGTTGCCGAGCTGATTCGCGGTATCGCCGAGAGCGGCTGCCATGTCAGCGACGTTGGCCTGGTGCCAACGCCGGCGCTGTACTACGCCGCCAACGTGCTGGCCGGCAAGTCCGGCGTGATGCTCACCGGCAGCCACAACCCGTCGAACTACAACGGTTTCAAGATCGTCATCGCCGGCGACACCCTCGCCAACGAACAGATCCAGGCCCTGCACGAGCGCCTCAAGACCAACAACTTGAGCAGCGGCACCGGCAGCGTCACCCAAGTCGAGATCCTCGACCGCTACAACACCGAAATCGTTCAGGACATCAAACTGGCGCGACGCATGAAAGTCGTGGTCGACTGCGGCAACGGCGCGGCCGGCGTGATCGCCCCGCAGCTGATCGAAGCGCTGAACTGCGAAGTCATCCCGCTGTTCTGCGAAGTCGACGGCAACTTCCCGAACCATCACCCGGATCCGGGCAAGCCTGAAAACCTCGTCGACCTGATCGCCAAAGTAAAAGAAACCAACGCTGATATCGGCCTGGCTTTCGACGGCGACGGCGACCGTGTCGGCGTGGTGACCAATACCGGCAGCATCGTTTACCCGGATCGTCTGCTGATGCTGTTCGCCCGTGACGTGGTTGCGCGCAACCCGGACGCGGAAATCATTTTCGACGTCAAATGCACCCGCCGCCTAGTGCCGCTGATCAAGGAATACGGTGGTCGTCCGCTAATGTGGAAGACCGGCCATTCGTTGATCAAAAAGAAAATGAAACAATCCGGCGCGCTATTGGCCGGCGAAATGAGCGGGCACATCTTCTTCAAGGAGCGCTGGTTCGGTTTCGACGACGGCATCTACAGCGCTGCACGCCTGCTGGAGATCCTCAGCAAGGAAAAATCCACCGCGGAAGAGCTGTTTGCGACCTTCCCGAACGATATTTCTACGCCGGAAATCAATATCCATGTGACCGAAGAGAGCAAATTCAGCATCATTGATGCACTGCACGACGCACAGTGGGGCGCAGGCGCTGACCTGACCACCATCGACGGCGTGCGAGTCGATTACGCCAAAGGCTGGGGCCTGGTGCGCGCATCCAACACCACGCCGGTGCTGGTGCTGCGCTTCGAGGCCGATGACGAGGCTGAATTGCAGCGCATCAAGGACGTGTTCCACGCCCAACTGAAACGCGTTGCACCTGATCTCCAACTACCGTTCTGATCCACCCGGAGCCCTGAATGACCCTCGAACGCGAAGCCGCCGCCCATACCGCCCAGGTCCTGTCCGAAGCGTTGCCTTACATCCGACGTTATGTCGGCAAGACCCTGGTGATCAAATACGGCGGCAACGCGATGGAAAGCGAGGAGCTGAAAACCGGCTTCGCCCGCGACATCGTCTTGATGAAAGCCGTGGGCATCAACCCGGTGGTTGTGCACGGTGGCGGCCCGCAGATCGGTGATCTGCTCAAGCGCCTGTCGATCGAAAGCCACTTCGTCGATGGCATGCGCGTCACCGACGCGGCGACCATGGACGTGGTCGAAATGGTTTTGGGCGGTCAGGTCAACAAAAGCATCGTCAACCTGATCAACCGCCATGGCGGCAGCGCCATCGGTCTGACCGGTAAAGATGCCGGGCTGATTCGTGCGAAGAAGCTCACCGTGACCCGCCAGACGCCGGAGATGACTCAACCGGAAATCATCGACATCGGTCAGGTCGGCGAAGTGGTCGGGATCAATACCGAACTGCTGAACCTGCTGGTCAAAGGCAACTTCATCCCGGTCATCGCGCCGATTGGCGTGGGTGAGAACGGCGAGTCGTACAACATCAACGCCGACCTGGTCGCTGGCAAAGTGGCCGAAGCGTTGAAAGCCGAAAAGCTGATGCTGCTGACCAACATTGCCGGCCTGATGGACAAGTCGGGCACCGTGTTGACTGGCCTTAGCACCCAGCAGGTCGACGATCTGATCGCCGACGGCACCATCTACGGCGGCATGCTGCCGAAGATCCGTTGCGCGCTGGAAGCGGTTCAGGGCGGCGTCGGTAGTTCGTTGATCATCGACGGTCGTGTGCCGAACGCGATCCTCCTGGAAATCTTCACTGATACTGGTGTGGGTACGTTGATCAGCAATCGCAAGCGTCCTTGATCGGTAATCGCTGAACAGCAAAAGATCGCAGCCTGCGGCAGCTCCTACAGAAACGTCGTTTTGTACGAAGTCCCTGTAGGAGCTGACGAAGTCTGCGATCTTTTTTATGCGCGCAAGAAACGTCCGACATAACTCAGCGAAACGTCCGACATTCCCTCCGAACAAATCTCCCTAGAATCTTCCCTTCATCCACCGGAGATTTACCCATGCAAAAAGATTACGTCCCTTACGGCAGCGATGTTTCCCCTGGCACTTACGAGTGCGTCGATTGCGGCCATCAGTATTCCAATCAAGCCAAAACCTCGATGCCACCGTGCCCGCAATTTCGCAAAACAGCACATGCGTTGAATGGCTGGAAAATCCTCACCGGCCAAGGTGATGCGATCAAAGACCCATATCCGGAAAAGCCTGCCGACATCAAAAGCGCCGAGGTCATCACGCCCTCGAACAAAAAATAAATCCGGAGCGCCTGAGCCATGCAGATCTCGTTCACGATCGACGCCGACGCTTTCGAGCTGGAACAAAAGGAACCGGTCAAGAAAACCTTGCGCATCGGCGACGCGGAAATCGCCCACGCCCTGCAGCGTATCGCCAAGGCCAGCCTGACCGAATACCTGAAAATGCTGGTCGAGGGCGGCATGCCCAGCCGTGCTGACGAGGCCAAGCAGGATCGTCTGCTTTATCTGATTCAAAGCTACTTCGGGCAGACACTGCCGACCGAGTCGCAGATCTCGACGATCTTCCAGCTGACCCAGAGTCAAAGCAAAACCCTGCTGAAAAACACGGTGTCGCGCTTTCGCAATCAGCTCGACGACATCCTCCAGCACAGCATGCGTGCGGTGATCGAGACGGCTGAACATGCGCAGACCGTGTATCTGGTGGTGATCAGCTCGGACGTGATTCGCGATGAGCTGAACATGCTCATCACCCAGAACGAGCCAACCTTCAAACCCATCACCAAGCGCAAGGGCAGCGCCGGGCAGTTCGAGATCAGCGAGGATTCCCACGACTTGCTCTGCACGACGCTGGGGCTCAATGCCGTTCAGTGACATCGTCGCGGTCAGTGGCTTGCTGCTGACCCTGACCACGTTCATGTTCAATCTGGCTTGGCCGGCCCTCAGTGAGGCGTTGGCGCTTGATGAATACCAGTCGGGGCCGCTGAACAGAAAACGCAGCAGGGACAAGGTTCGGGAGGCTGTTTACGGGCGGGCGCTGCCGTTGACGTGCGCGTTTATGGCGCTGTTTTACGTCAACCTGCCGGCCGCGGTGGGGATTATTCGCAGCAGCACGCTGGATTTGTGGGATTTTGATGTGGATCGCACGCTGTACGTAATGGTCGTACTGGCGTTACTGGCGTTTGCACTGATCAACACGGGATTAACCGTGAAACTGCTCAGAAAATGGCGAAACCTGCGCTAAACCGACCCCCCTGTAGGAGCTGCCGAAGGCTGCGATCTTTTGATCTTAAAAAAAAAAATCAAAAGAT
>NZ_RWIL01000035.1:0-1436 GCF_009764635.1 Pseudomonas sp. PB103
CGCACCCACCCGCCAACAGTTCTGCGCATTGGAGCATGTGATGGTGTCGCGTGAGGGCGGGGGCTTTTTCGGGGTGACTGATCGGGCGTTGGCCGATGTCGGGCTGATGCGCAAAGTGGTCTTATCGGTGCCGCACTTTCTGATGGCAATGTCAGTGCTGGCCAGCACCGATCTGGTGGCGATGCTGCCGTCACGCCTGGTGCGTGGCAACCCGGCATTGCAAGTGGTCGACGCGCCGCTGGAAGTACCCGGTTATGAGATGACGATGTTCTGGGGCGAACGCTCGCACCGCGATCCGGCGCATAAATGGCTTCGCGAGCAGTTGCTGGCCTCGGTCTGACGGGTGTTACGCGTGGCCGAGCGCGACGGCAAACGACACGACGATCATGCACGCAAACGCGAAATTGAGATTCATGAGGTGTTCATCCTGAGCCTTATTGAAGTGCGGCCATTGTGGACAGGCTGAAAGCGAAGAAAAAATTCGCCTTGTTGATTCCAATGATCGAAACAATTGATAGCCGCTTGTTTGTGTTTGCCTGAAGCTTTCGCTAGTCTCGCTAAAACCTGCAATTACAAGCATAAACAGGCGTAACCATGCACGACCACTCCGCGTCCGAACTTCCCTCTCTGCGCCGCCAGAAAATTCTTCTGATCCTTGAACGCGACGGCAAAGTCATGGCGTCCGAGCTGAGTCAGCACTTCGCGGTGTCCGAAGACACCATCCGCCGCGACCTCGCTGAACTGGATAACGCAGGGCTTGTGCAGCGGGTTCACGGTGGCGCGCTGCCGCGTCCGAAGGACTCCGGCAAGGATTACTTCGCGCGGCTGGATGAAACCGATGAGGTGAAAATCCGTCTCGCGCAATTGGCCGCGCAGCAGATCGAGGATGGGCAGATTGTGCTGTTCGACTCCGGCTCGACGACGTTGCAGGTCGCGCGCTCGTTGCGTGCCGATATCAGCATCACGGCGGTGACGGCCTCACCGATGACGGCGATTGCGTTGTCGGAATTCAAGGGGGTGAAGGTGATTCTGGCGGGCGGGGTGTTGAACCCGAGGACCATGTCCGCGAGTGGTCATGAGACGTTGCGCTTGCTTGCGGGGATCAAGGCGGATCTGGCGATTACCGGCGTATGTGCGATCCATCCGGAGGTGGGGATTACCTCGTTGCATTTCGATGAAGTGCCGGTGAAACAGGCGATGCTCGAGGGCGCGGCGCGGGTGATTGCGGTGACCACAGCGGACAAGCTTGGAGCGGTTGAGCCGTTTGTCGTGGCGGGGTGCGAGCGATTGCACACGCTGATCACCGAACGGCATCTAGCATCAGGGAGTGTCGAGGATTATCGGCGCTTGGGCATCGTTGTCGAGCAACTGCCAGACTGAGACCGCCCCCCCCCCTGTAGGAGCTGCCGAAGGCTGCGATCTTTTGATTTTGATTT
>NZ_RWIL01000036.1:0-152655 GCF_009764635.1 Pseudomonas sp. PB103
AGTGAAACGATGCATCGCCGATGGTAGTGTGGGGTTTCCCCATGTGAGAGTAGGTCATCGTCAAGATTAAATTCCGAAACCCCAATTGCGAAAGCAGTTGGGGTTTTGTTTTGCCCGCAGGAAAGTTCTTACAGCATGCACGGACGCCGTCCGGCTGCTACAACCTGCCGACAATGCTAAGGTTCTGCCCTGGCTTTCGTACTTTCCAAGGAATCCTTTATGCCGGGCGCCCAGTCCCTCAACGCTGCATTCATGGTGGTCCAGAGCAATAGCCTGGACGAACTGCGCAGCCTTGTGATCAGCATAATGCGGCGTTATCCACTGGCGCCCCTGGAAAACGAAATAGCCCTCGTGCAAAGCAACGGCATTGCCCAATGGCTGAAATTGGCACTGGCCGAGGACCCGGAGGACGACGACCTCGGTGGCTGCGGTATCGCTGCAGCAATTGATGTGCAGTTGCCCGGCAGTTTCATGTGGCAGCTCTACCGGATGGTTCTGGGTCGTGAAGAGATTCCTGCAAAGTCCCTGCTCGATAAGGCCCCGCTGACCTGGCGTCTGATGCGCCTGCTCCCCCAGGTTATTGATCGCCCTCACTTTGAACCGTTGCAGCGCTTTCTTACCCACGACACTGATTTGCGCAAGCGCTATCAGCTGTCCGAACGTCTGGCGGATCTCTTCGATCAATACCAGGTGTACCGGGCGGACTGGCTTGAAGATTGGGCGGAAGGCCGACACCAGTTGCGCAATGTCAGAGGTGAAATAAAGCCACTGCCTCCGACCAGTTGCTGGCAAGCCGAGCTATGGCGAGCATTGCTGGGGGACGTCGGTGAACAAGGCATGGCGCAGAGCCGTGCCGGCGTACATCAGCGATTCATTGAGCGCATCAACAACCTCACCGAGGCGCCGGTGGGCCTGCCCTCGCGAGTCATCGTTTTCGGAATCTCTTCACTACCAGCCCAGGTACTCGAAGCGCTGGCCGGGCTTGCGCGTTTCAGTCAGGTTCTGCTGTGCGTGCACAACCCTTGCCGTCACCACTGGGCCGATATCGTCGCCGACAAGGATTTGCTGCGTCACCAGTACAAACGGCAATCGCGCAAGAGTGGCATGCCCGTTGTACTCGACCCGGACACAATGCATCAACACGCCCATCCGCTGTTGGCTGCCTGGGGCAAACAAGGTCGCGACTACATCAACCTGCTCGACAGTTATGATGATCCCAACAGCTATCGCGCGGCTTTTCGCGATGGGCGCATCGACCTGTTCAGTGACACGCAGCCAGACAATCTGCTCAATCAACTGCAGAATGACATCCTTGAGTTGCGTCCCCTCGACGAGACTCGCGAGCACTGGCCGGCGGTTGATCTGGAACAGGACGATTCGATCCGCTTCCACATTGCCCACAGCGCTCAACGTGAAGTTGAAATCCTCCACGACCAGCTCCTGGCACGCTTCAGCGCCAACCCGGATCTGCGCCCGCGCGATGTCATCGTAATGGTTCCGGACGTCGACAGTTATGCCCCGCACATTCGCGCCGTTTTTGGTCAGCTTGATCGGCATGACCCGCGTTTCATTCCCTTCACACTGGCGGATCAGGGCCAGCGTGGTCGTGATCCCCTGTTGATCGCCGTCGAACACTTGCTCAAATTGCCAGACAGCCGCTTCCCGGTCAGTGAGATCCTCGACCTGCTTGATGTGCCTGCACTGCGTGCCCGTTTCGGTGTGGAAGAGCGCGATCTGCCGACGTTGCACCGCTGGATCGAAGGCGCGGGCGTGCGCTGGGGCATGAACGCCGAGCAACGCGCGGGCCTCGGATTACCAGAAGAACTGGAACAGAACAGTTGGCATTTCGGCATGCGCCGTATGCTGCTGGGGTACGCGGTTGGCAGCGCCGATGCCTGCGCGGGTATTGAGCCCTATGACGAAATCGGCGGGCTTGACGCGGCATTGATCGGCCCGCTGGTGGCCTTGCTGGATGCGCTGGAACTCGCTCATCAGCAGCTCACACAACCGACTCAACCCAAGGAGTGGGGCCAGCGCCTGCAAGCGCTGATGCAGTTGTTTTTCAAAGCCAGCAATGAGCACGACGATTATTTGCTGACCCAACTGGAAGAGCTTCGCGAAACCTGGCTACAGACCTGTGAAGCGGTTGGTCTGGTCGATGCGCTGCCGCTGACCGTCGTGCGTGAAGCGTGGCTGGCCGGACTGGATCAGGGCCGGTTGTCTCAACGCTTTCTGGCCGGTGCGGTGAACTTTTGTACGCTGATGCCCATGCGCGCCATTCCGTTCAAACTGGTCTGTCTGCTGGGGATGAACGATGGCGATTACCCTCGCGCGCAGCCGCCGCTGGACTTCGATCTGATGGGCAGCGACTACCGTCCGGGCGACCGCTCCCGACGTGAAGATGACCGTTATCTCTTGCTCGAGGCGCTCCTGTCGGCGCGCCATCAGCTTTACATCAGTTGGGTAGGCCGCAGCATTCGCGACAACAGCGAGCGACCTGCTTCGGTGTTGATCGGCCAGTTGCGCGATCACCTCGCCAGCGGTTGGCGACTGCACGATGAAAGCCAGGACCTGTTGAGCGCAATGACTGAAGAGCATCCGCTGCAACCGTTCAGCGCACGCTATTTCCATGAAGGTGATCAGCTGTTCAGCTACGCCAGTGAATGGCAGGTCTTGCATCAACAGCCGGTGTCACAAACCAGCGGGCAGTTGCTGACACCTTATGTTCAGGAGGAACCGCTGAGCCTTGCTCTGTTGCAGGACTTCCTGCGTAACCCGGTACGGCATTTTTTCACTCAGCGACTCAAAGTCTATTTCGAGGCGGCCGAAGCGCCGCTGGCCGACGAAGAACCTTTCGTGCTGGACGCGTTGCAGCGCTATACGCTCAGCGACAGCCTGCTCGAAGCAGCGCTGCGGCAACCGGATAACGTCGATCAGGCCCTCGAAGCTCAGGCCAGGCGTCTGCAAAACAGCGGCTTGCTGCCGATGGCAGGCTTTGGTGAATGCCTGCAACGCGAATTGATAGAACCACTGCCGGACTTGCTGCAGCGCTATCAACAGCTTTTGACGTTGTGGCCGACCCCGCTGACCAGCGCCATCCCGATCAGTCTCGAGTTGCAGGGCGTACGTCTTGAAGGCTGGCTCTCAGGCCTGCATCAGCGCGCCGATGGCGGTGTGTTGTCGGTCACGACCATTCCCAACAGTATCGGCTCGATCAAAAGCCGCAAATGGCATCGACTGACCAAGTCCTGGGTCAACCATCTGGTTGCTTGCGCCAGCGGGCTTTCATTGAGCACCGCGCTGGTGGCCAGTGACGATACGCTGCTGCTGGAGCCCATGGCGCGAGACCGATCCGTGAGTTTGCTCGGCGATCTGCTTCTCGCCTGGCAGGCGGGCATGCGTCAACCATTGCCAATCGCAGTGAAGACCGCATTTGCCTGGCTGTCGCAGACCGACCCGCTCAAGGCCGAAACCGCTGCCCGTAAAGCCTACGAGGGTGACGGTCAGACCAGCGAAGGCGAGCGCCGCGAAAGCCCGGCGTTGTCGCGACAATATGCCAACTTTGATGCCCTGCTCGAAGACGAAACGTTCACCGGCTGGTGCGACGCTTTGTATCGGTCTTTGTTTGAAGCGCCATGGCGCTCTTTGTCCAGTGAAGGGGCGCGCGCATGAGCAGTAAAACCCCGCTCGCCCTGGCCTTCCCGCTGCGTGGCAGCCAGTTGATCGAAGCCAGCGCCGGCACCGGTAAAACCTTCACCATTTCTGCGCTCTATCTGCGGCTGATCCTGGGGCATGGCGGCGAATCGAGCGGGTTCGCCCGTGAATTGTTGCCGCCGCAGATTCTCGTGGTGACGTTCACCGATGCGGCGACCAAGGAGCTGCGTGAGCGGATTCGTACACGCTTGGCCGAAGCCGCTCGCTACATGCGTGACGAAATTCCCGCGCCCGACGGTTTGATCGCTGAACTGCGCGATCAATTCGAGCCTCAGCAATGGCCGGGATGCGCCAACCGACTGGATATCGCCGCGCAGTGGATGGATGAGGCCGCCGTCTCGACCATTCACAGTTGGTGTCAGCGCATGCTGCGTGAGCATGCGTTCGACAGTGGCAGTCTGTTTACCCAATCCCTGGAAACCGATCACAGCGATTTGCTGGGCGAGGTGTTGCGCGATTATTGGCGGCTGTTCTGCTATCCGATGCACGGCGATGCGCTGAATTGGGTGCGCAGCAACTGGGGCGGGCCGGCGGCGTTGTTGCCTCGGGTACGCGGGCTGTTTGCCAGCGAACGTGACAGTGATGAAACCAAGTCTCCGGCCGAGCTGATCGAAGAATGTCTGCTGGAGCGTCGCGCGGCGTTGGTCGAGTTGAAAATGCCTTGGCGTCAGTGGGCGGACGAGTTGCTCGCCATCTGTCATCAGGGCGTTGCCAGCAAAACCGTCGACGGTCGCAAGATGCAGGCGCGTTATTTCGAACCGTGGTTCGAGAAGCTCAAGGCCTGGGCTGAAGACGAGACCCTCGAACAACTCGACATCGGCACTGGCTTCAGTCGGCTGACCCCCGACGGCATGGCGGAAGCCTGGAAGGGCCAGGCCCCGAGCCATCCGGGCCTGGATGCCATGCCCGGGCTCAAGTCGAGTCTCGATGCCTTGCCGACGCCCGACGCAGCTGTTTTGCAACACGCCGCCAAATGGGTCGGTGCGCGCTTCGAGGAAGAGAAGCGCCGTCGCGCTGAAATGGGTTTTGACGATATGTTGCTGCGCCTGGATGCGGCGCTGCAATCGGAGGGCGGCGAGCGTCTGGCGACGTTGATCCGCGAGCAGTTCCCGGTCGCGCTGATCGACGAATTCCAGGACACCGACCCGGTGCAGTACCGGATTTTCGAGAGCATCTACCGCATCGAAGACAACAGCCCAGACACCGGCCTGTTCCTGATCGGCGATCCCAAGCAGGCGATCTACGCGTTTCGCGGTGCGGACATCTACACCTACCTGCGCGCGCGTCAGGCCACCACCGGCCGGCTGCATACGCTGGGCACCAACTTCCGCTCCAGCCACGGCATGGTCAAAGCGGTCAATCATGTTTTCGAACGCGCCGAGTCCCGAGAACAGGGGCGCGGTGCGTTTTTGTTCCGGGAAAAAAACGGTGAGAATCCCGTGCCGTTTCAGCCGGTCGACTCGCAGGGCCGCAAGGAAAAACTGCAAATTGCCGGGCAAGACGTTGCGGCGCTGAACGTCTGGCACCTGTCCTCTGATCAGCCTCTTTCCGGCGCTGTCTATCGTCAACAATTGGCCGCAGCCTGTGCCAGTGAAATCACCGCGCTGCTCAACGGTGGACAAACCGCCAGCGCCGGATTCACTCAGGACGGTAAGGACTTCAGAGGGCTGCGGCCATCCGACATCGCGATCCTCGTCCGTGATGGCAAAGAGGCCCAGGCCGTGCGCGGTGAACTCGCCGCGCGCGGTGTACGCAGTGTCTATCTCTCCGACAAGGATTCGGTATTCGCCGCGCAAGAGGCCCACGACCTGCTGGCCTGGCTCAAGGCCTGTGCCGAACCGGATGTCGAGCGCTCGCTGAAAGCCGCACTGGCGTGCATCACCCTCAACCTGCCGCTAGTTGAACTGGAGCGGCTGAACCAGGATGAGCGGGTCTGGGAAACCCGGGTCATGCAGTTCCGTGGCTATCGCGAACTGTGGCGCAAACAAGGCGTGTTGCCGATGCTGCGGCGTCTGCTGCATGACTTCCATTTGCCGCAGAGATTGATCGCGCGCACCGACGGCGAACGGGTGCTGACCAACCTTTTGCACCTGTCGGAGCTGATGCAGCAGGCCGCTGCGGAGCTTGATGGTGAGCAGGCGTTGATTCGTCATCTGGCCGAGCTGCTGGCGTTGTCCGGTCAAGCCGGTGAAGAGCAGATCCTGCGCCTGGAAAGTGACGAGCAACTGGTCAAGGTCGTGACCATTCACAAATCGAAAGGCCTTGAGTACCCGTTGGTCTTCCTGCCCTTCATCTGCTCGGCGAAGCCGGTGGATGGCAGTCGTTTGCCGATGCATTACCACGACGCAGCGGGCAAGGCGCAAGTCAGCCTCAAGCCGACTACCGAGCTGATTGCCCAAGCCGACGACGAGCGCCTGGCCGAAGACCTGCGCCTTTTGTACGTCGCCCTGACACGCGCGCAGCATGCCTGCTGGTTGGGCGTGACGGATGTCAAGCGAGGCAATAACAACAGCTCGGTGCTGCACCTTTCTGCGCTGGGCTATTTGCTGGGCGGCGGCGCATCGCTGGGTGAATCCAGCGGATTGCAGCGTTGGTTGCAAGACCTGCAACAGGACTGCCCGGCCATCAGCATCGGCGAGATGCCCACGCCTGCCGACGAGCACTACCTGGCTCCGCGCAATGAGGCCATCCTCAGTGCCACGCTGCTGCCCAAGCGCAGGGCCAGCGAAAACTGGTGGATTGCGTCCTACAGTGCATTGCGCATCAGTGACGTGTTGAGTGTCGGCAGCGATGAAGCCCCGGACAGCCCGCAAGCGCAAAAGCTGTTCGATGACGAACGCCTCGACCCGGATGCACCGCGAGAAATCATTGCTGGCGGTGCGGACATCCATCGCTTTCCTCGCGGCCCCAACCCGGGAACGTTTCTCCACGGTTTACTTGAGTGGGCTGGGGATGACGGTTTCGCGGTTTCCCGCGAAGCGCTGGTCGACGCAATTGCCCGTCGCTGCAACCTGCGTGGCTGGGAGGGCTGGATCACGACCCTCAGTGACTGGTTGCAGCATCTGCTCAAATCGCCGTTGCCGGTAGGCAGCGGGCAAGCACCGGTGGTGCTTGAGCAACTCAAGCAATATCGCGTCGAGATGGAATTCTGGTTCGCCAGCCACAAGGTCGACGTGCTCAAACTCGACGAACTCGTGCGCCAGCACACGCACAATGGCGTGGCCCGTGTGGCGGCGGAACCGGTGCAACTGAACGGCATGTTCAAAGGTTTTATCGACCTGACGTTTGAACACGATGGTCGTTATTACGTGGCCGACTACAAATCCAACTGGCTCGGCGTGGACGATCTGGCCTACACCGAGCAAGCCATGGAAAAGTCGATCCTCGATAACCGCTACGACCTGCAATACGTGTTGTACCTGTTGGCGTTGCATCGTCAGTTGAAGGCGCGACTGCCCGACTACGATTACGACCGGCATGTCGGTGGCGCGCTGTACCTGTTCCTGCGTGGCACGCGAGCCGATAGTCGCGGCGTGTATTTCGCTCGGCCGCCACGCACGTTGATCGAACGCCTGGACCGGATGTTCCAGGGCAAACCTGAACCCAAAGCCGAACCCGCATGGGAACAGGGAGTCCTGCTATGAGCCGTACCTTTGCCGATCTGCTGCCAACGCCTTTGACTGCCGATAGCCTGTCGACGCTATCACCACTGAGCAAAGCCGATGATTTGCTGTTGTTGCTCACGCGTTGGGTCGAGCGTGGCTGGCTGCGGGCACTGGACAAGGCCTTCGTCGCGTTTCTTCACGAACTTGAGCCAGGCACTGATCCGCTGGTACTGCTCGCCGCAGCCCTGACCAGCCACCAACTTGGTCATGGCCACGTCTGCCTGGATCTGTTCGAAACCCTCAAAGCCCCGGATTTCGCGCTGTCACTGCCACCCGAAGGCGATGTGCAAGGTGGCGTGTTGTTACTGCCCTCGCAATTGCTTGAAGCGCTTGATGGCGTGCATTGGTGCCAGGCCCTGGCGAGCAGCGATCTGGTCGCGCTGGCGGCCGATACCAGGCCAGCGGCGCAGCAGCGTCCGCTGGTGCTCTGTGGAAAACGCCTGTATCTGCGGCGCTACTGGGCCTACGAGCGGCGCATCGACACGGCGTTGCGCCAACGTCTCACCCAGGCCGAAGCGACGCCGGCTGATCTGTCGCAACGGCTGAATGAGTTGTTTGGCTCAGCCACGGCGGGTGAGGTCATCGACTGGCAGAAACTCGCCTGCGCCCTTGCCACGCGCGGCGCTTTCAGCATTGTGACGGGCGGTCCGGGCACTGGTAAAACCACCACCGTGGTGCGTTTGCTCGCGTTATTGCAGGCGCCGGCCGTCGAGGCCGGTCAGCCACTGCGCATTCGTCTGGCGGCACCGACAGGCAAGGCCGCTGCGCGGTTGACCGAGTCCATCAGCCAACAGGTGCAGTCGCTGAAAGTCAGTGAAGAGGTGCGGGCGAAAATCCCCTGCGATGTGACCACGGTGCACCGTTTGCTGGGCAGTCGTCCTGGCACCCGGCACTTCCGTCACCATGCGGGCAACCGTTTGCCGCTGGATGTTCTGGTCGTCGACGAAGCTTCGATGATCGACCTGGAGATGATGGCTAACTTGCTTGACGCCTTGCCGCCCCATGCGCGGCTGGTGTTGCTGGGCGACAAGGATCAACTGGCCTCGGTTGAGGCCGGCGCAGTGCTCGGCGATTTGTGCCGTGATGCCGAGAGTGGCTGGTACAGCCCGCAAACACGCCAGTGGCTGGAGTCGGTCAGCGGCGAATCCTTGCAGGACAGTGGTTTGCACGAAGACCTCGATGGTGCGCATCCGCTGGCTCAACAAGTAGTGATGCTGCGTCACTCGCGGCGCTTCGGCGAAGGCAGCGGCATCGGTCAGCTGGCGCGGCGGGTCAATCAGCAGTTGCCGGACGAGGCGCGTCAGCTCCTCGCGGCCGGGCACTACGCCGATGTGTTTTCCCTCGCGCTCAAGGGTGAACACGATCATCACTTGGAGCGCTTGCTGCTTGAGGGCCATGGCGACGGCCCGCAAGGCTATCGGCATTATCTGAGCGTGCTGCGCGATCAGCGTCCGCCGCTGGGCAGACCGCTGGAACACCCGGACTGGATCAACTGGGCGCGTGAGGTCTTGCAGGCATTCGATACCTTCCAGTTGCTGTGTGCCGTGCGCAAAGGGCCGTGGGGCGTTGAAGGTTTGAATCAGCGCGTTACCGCCGCATTGCTCAAGGCGCGACTGATCGAAAACGACCAGCAATGGTACGAGGGCCGCCCGGTGCTGATGACCCGCAACGACTACGGCCTGGGCTTGATGAACGGCGATATCGGCATCGCCCTCAAGTTGCCCGAGCGCGAAGGGCCTGACGCTGGCAAAGCGGTGTTGCGCGTGGCGTTCCCGCGTAACGACGGGCAGGGCGGGGTGCGCTTCGTATTGCCGAGCCGGCTCAACGATGTCGAAACCGTCTACGCCATGACCGTGCACAAATCCCAGGGCTCCGAGTTCGCCCACACCGCGCTGATCTTGCCGGACGCCTTGAATCCGGTGCTGACCAAAGAGCTGATCTACACCGGCATCACGCGCGCCAAGCATTGGTTCACCTTGATCGAGCCTCGCGCCGGGGTGTTTGAGGAAGCGGTGTTACGCAAGGTCAAACGCCTGAGCGGCCTGATGCTGGAACTGGAGGAAGGCGTCGAGCCTCAGCAGTGAAAACGCGCGGGGCCGGCGACGATTATTGACCAACCGGTCAGTGGTCGGCGCCTCGCTGGCGTTTAGCCGCTGTGCTATCGTTGCGGCATCATTTCGATAGATCCAAGAGAATCCCTGCATGAAGGTGTCTGTCTGGGCGACAGGGCGCGTAGTTGGCTGCCAACACGCGTTGCTTGGCGCTCTGCTCTGGTTGTTGACGGGCTTAGCCGTCGCGCAATCACAAGCGCCGACAGGCATGGCCGAACAACGGGCCAAATCTGTCACGCAGGTGGTTCTTGGCATCCTCAGCTATGCGCGCTGGCCGGTCGAACCTGCGCAGTTGCGTCTGTGCATCGTCGGCCCCACCGAATATACCGATGACCTGGTCAAAGGCACCACGCAGGCGACCGGTCGCCCGGTCATTGTGCGTCGGCTGTTGGCCGATAACCCGGCCATCGTCAGTGAATGCGATGCGGTGTACATCGGCAAACTCACCTCGGATGAACGCAGTCGCCTGTTTGCCTCGCTGATCGGCCACCCGGTGCTGAGCATCAGCGAAGGCGACGATCAGTGCACGGTCGGCAGTCTGTTCTGCTTGCGCGTGGGCGACGATCAAGTGTCCTTCGAGGTCAATCTCGACTCCGTTGCCCGCAGCGGCGTACGCATTCATCCAAGCGTGTTGCAGTTGTCGCGTCGCAAACCGGCGGCACCATGAGACTCTTTCGATCGAATACCCGCCCAACCCTGGGCTCGGTGCTAGGCCGTGGACATTTGACCGTCGCGCTGATGGCGGTGGCGATGGCCAGTGTTTCGCTGACCCTGCTCGGCGTTCTGGCGTTGCGCGTCTATGCCGATCACAACCTGCACCTGATTGCTCGCTCGATCAGCTACACCGTTGAAGCTGCAGTGGTGTTCAACGACAAGACGGCTGCCACGGAAGCGCTGGAGTTGATCGCGGCCACTGAAGAAGTGGCCGATGCGCAGGTGCTCGATGCACAGGGGCGGTTGCTGGCACGTTGGCAGCGACCAGAGAACGGCCTGTTCTCCGAGCTGGAAATGCTCATCACCCGCGCTTTGCTGGAGCGACCGATCAGCCTGCCGATTGTCCATCAGGACCGTGAAATCGGTCGCGTGCTGCTCATCGGACACGGCGGCAGCCTGATGCGCTTTCTGTTGAGCGGTCTGGCCGGGATCCTGCTCTGCACCGCCATCAGCGCGTGCGTGGCGATTTATCTGGCGCGGCGGCAACTGCGCGAAATCATCGGCCCGCTGCGCAGCCTCGCCACCGTGGCCCACGCGGCTCGCAGCGAACGGGCGCTGGACCGGCGCGTGCCGCCGGCGCAAATCGCTGAGCTGGACAACCTCGGCAACGACTTCAATGCCTTGCTCGACGAACTCGAGTCCTGGCAGAGCCACCTGCAAAGCGAAAACGAAACCCTCGCCCACCAGGCCAGTCACGACAGCCTCACCGGTCTGCCGAACCGAGCGTTTTTTGAGGGTCGGCTGATCCGCGCCTTGCGCAGTGGCGGCAAACTCAACGAGCGAGTGGCCGTGCTGTTTCTCGACAGTGACCGCTTCAAAGGCATCAACGACAATTTCGGCCACGCCGCCGGCGATGCCGTGTTGGTGGCCATCGCCAATCGCATTCGCGCGCAATTGCGTGAGGAAGATCTGGTGGCCCGCCTGGGCGGTGACGAGTTTGCCGTGCTGCTGACGCCTTTGCACAGGATCGAAGATGCCGAGCGCATTGCCGACAAAATCCTCGCCAGCATGGACATGCCCATCGTGCTGCCGGGGGATAGCAGTGTCGTGACGTCGCTCAGTATCGGCATCGCGGTTTTCCCCGATCATGGCGCCACCCCCGGTGCCTTGCTCAATGCCGCCGACGCCGCGATGTATCAGGCCAAGCGCCTGTCGCGTGGCGCTCAATTCACAGCTGGGTCGGAGCGCCCAGTCGATCCCGTTCAAACCAGGAGCTGATGCCCGTGTTCACATTACCGATACGTTTTTTTTCTGCGTTGCTGCTGATGGCCGCACTGACCCTGACCGGTTGCCAGACTGCCCCACAAAAAGGCCTGACCCCGGCGCAAGTCGCCGTGCTCCAACAACAGGGCTTCGAGCTGACCGACGAGGGCTGGGAGTTTGGCCTGTCCGGCAAAGTGCTGTTTGGCAGCGACGTTGAAAGCCTGAATGCGCAAAGCACCGAAATCGTCGAGCGCATTGGCAAGGCCCTGCTGGGTGTCGGCATCGAGCGCGTGCGGGTCGATGGACACACCGACGCGTCGGGCAAAGAAACGTACAACCAGCAGTTGTCACTGCGCCGCGCCAAAAGTGTCGCCAACGTACTCGGCACAGTCGGCATGAAGCAGGAGAACATTCAGTTGCAAGGCTTGGGCAGCAGCGAGCCAGTGGCCTCCAACGCCACGGCGGCGGGCCGCACGGAAAACCGTCGGGTGGCGATTGTGGTCAGCGCCGATTAATCGGCGAACTGCATCTCACGGCTTTCACCCATCAACAGCGGCTGATTACGCTCGGTCACCTCACGGATGTAATCCCACAACAAGGTGATCCGCTTCAACTTCCTCAGATCCTCCCGGCAGTACATCCAGAACTGCCGGGTGATGTTGATTTCCTCCGGCAACACGGGCAGCAAACGCGGATCCTGCGCGGCGAGGAAGCACGGCAGAATCGCCAGTGAACGCCCCTGCTGTGCAGCCACGAATTGCGCGATCACGCTGGTACTGCGCAAATTCGCGTGGGCACCGGGCAGCACGTTGGCCAGGTACAGCAGCTCCGAGCTGAACGCCAGATCATCCACATAACTGATGAATTGATGCTTGCTCAAGTCGGCCGGGCGGCGGATCGGTGGGTGTTGGTCCAGATAGTCCTGGGTTGCGTAGAGCTGCAAGCGGTAGTCGCAGAGTTTGCAGCAGACGTACGGCCCGTGTTCCGGGCGTTCGAGGGCGATGACGATGTCGGCCTCGCGCTTGGACAGGCTGATGAAGTGCGGCAGTGGCAGGATGTCCACCGAGATCGCCGGGTAGGCGTCGACGAAATGGCTCAGTTGCGGGGTGATGAAAAAACTGCCGAAACCTTCGGTGCAGCCCATGCGCACATGCCCGGACAGCGCCACGCCAGAGCCTGAAACCTGCTCGCAGGCCATGTGCAATGTGCTTTCAATCGACTCGGCATAACCGAGCAAACGCTGACCTTCGGCGGTCAGCACGAAACCGCTGGTGCGCGACTTTTCAAACAACAACGTGCCGAGCGCCGCTTCCAGCGAACTGATCCGTCGCGACACCGTGGTGTAGTCGACAGCCAGCCGTTTGGCGGCGGTGCTGGCCTTGCGGGTGCGGGCGACTTCGAGGAAAAACTTGAGGTCGTCCCAGTTCAGCGAACCTAGAGATGTGATGTTTTTTTGCATGATGGACGGGCTTATATGTGCGTTCTTATTAGAAGTTTGCACATCTATACTCCAAAAACAGTCCGACAACCAATTCGTGACACACGCCTCATCTCAAGGCGAACCCTTCGCCTTGGCTCCTACGATAAAAACAAGTTTCGGAGACCAGCATGAACGCATCGCTTACGCCCAACGACACCACGCTGCAAAAGGTCAAGCTGCTGATCAATGGTGAGTGGGTCGAATCGCAGACCACCGAGTGGCACGACATCGTCAACCCGGCGACCCAGCAAGTGCTGGCCAAAGTCCCGTTCGCCACCGCCGCTGAAGTCGATGCCGCCGTCAGCGCCGCACAGCGTGCCTTCCAGACCTGGAAACTGACCCCGATCGGCGCGCGCATGCGCATCATGCTCAAGTTGCAAGCGCTGATCCGCGAACACTCCAAACGCATCGCCGTGGTGCTCAGCGCCGAGCAGGGCAAAACCATTGCCGACGCCGAGGGCGATATTTTCCGTGGCCTGGAAGTGGTTGAGCACGCCTGCTCGATCGGCACTCTGCAAATGGGCGAGTTCGCCGAGAACGTCGCCGGCGGCGTTGATACTTACACCCTGCGCCAGCCGATCGGCGTGTGCGCCGGCATCACGCCGTTCAACTTCCCGGCGATGATTCCGCTGTGGATGTTTCCGATGGCCATCGCCTGCGGCAACACCTTCGTCTTGAAGCCTTCGGAACAGGATCCGCTGTCGACCATGCTGCTGGTGGAGCTGGCGGTCGAGGCTGGCGTTCCGGCGGGCGTGTTGAACGTGGTGCATGGCGGTAAAGACGTGGTCGATGGCTTGTGCACGCATAAGGACATCAAAGCGGTGTCCTTCGTCGGTTCGACAGCTGTTGGGACTCACGTTTACGATTTGGCCGGTAAACACGGTAAACGCGTGCAATCGATGATGGGCGCGAAAAACCATGCTGTGGTGCTGGCCGATGCCAATCGCGAACAAGCGCTGAATGCTTTGGTCGGCGCCGGTTTTGGTGCGGCCGGGCAACGTTGCATGGCCACCTCCGTCGTTGTGCTGGTCGGCGCGGCGAAACAATGGCTGCCGGATCTGAAAGCGCTGGCGCAGAAACTCACCGTCAACGCCGGCAGCGAGCCGGGCACCGATGTAGGCCCGGTCATCTCGAAGAAAGCCAAGGCGCGAATTCTCGACCTGATCGAAAGCGGCATCAAGGAAGGCGCCAAGCTGGAACTGGACGGTCGCGACATTAAGGTACCGGGTTACGAGCAAGGCAACTTTGTCGGCCCGACCCTGTTCTCAGGCGTGACCACCGACATGCAGATTTACACCCAGGAAATCTTCGGCCCGGTGCTGGTGGTGCTGGAAGTCGACACCCTCGATCAGGCCATCGCGCTGGTCAACGCCAACCCGTTCGGCAACGGCACCGGCCTGTTCACCCAGAGCGGTGCGGCGGCGCGCAAATTCCAGACGGAAATCGACGTCGGCCAGGTCGGCATCAACATCCCGATTCCAGTGCCGGTGCCGTTCTTCAGCTTCACCGGTTCGCGCGGTTCGAAGCTCGGCGACCTCGGCCCGTACGGCAAGCAAGTGGTGCAGTTCTACACGCAGACCAAAACGGTCACGGCGCGCTGGTTCGATGACGACAGCGTCAACGACGGCGTGAACACCACCATCAACCTGCGCTGAGGAATGGCCATGAAAATCGCATTTATCGGGCTGGGCAACATGGGCGCGCCGATGGCGCGCAACCTGATCAAGGCTGGCCATTCGCTGAACCTGGTCGACCTGAACAAAACCGTGCTGGCGGAACTGGAACAACTGGGTGGCACCATTCGCGCTTCGGCGCGTGAGGCCGCCGAGGATGCAGAGCTGGTGATCACCATGCTGCCGGCGGCTGTGCATGTGCGCAGTGTCTGGCTGGGTGAAGATGGCGTGCTGGCCGGCATCGGCAAAGGCGTGCCGGCGGTGGATTGCAGCACGATTGATCCGCAGACGGCGCGCGATGTCGCCGCCGCTGCCGCCAAGCACGGCGTGACCGTGGCCGATGCGCCGGTGTCCGGTGGCACCGGTGGCGCGACCGCCGGGACGTTGACCTTCATGGTCGGCGCCACCCCGGAACTGTTTGCCACCCTGCAACCGGTGTTGGCGCAGATGGGCCGCAACATCGTGCATTGCGGTGACGTCGGCACCGGGCAGATCGCCAAGATCTGCAACAACCTGCTGCTGGGGATTTCGATGGTCGGTGTCAGTGAGGCGATGGCGCTGGGCGATGCGCTGGGGATTGATACCTCGGTGCTGGCCGGGATCATCAACAGTTCGACCGGGCGTTGCTGGAGTTCGGAAATGTACAACCCGTGGCCCGGCATCGTCGAAACGGCGCCCGCCTCGCGTGGCTATACCGGTGGTTTTGGTGCGGAGCTGATGCTCAAGGATCTAGGCCTGGCAACGGAAGCGGCGCGTCAGGCGCACCAGCCAGTGGTGCTCGGCGCGGTGGCGCAGCAGTTGTATCAGGCGATGAGTCAGCGAGGGGAAGGCGGGAAAGACTTCTCGGCGATTATCAACAGCTACCGCAAACCGCAGTAACTCTTCAAAAACCTGAGGTGAAAGGGCTTTTTGTGGCGAGGGGATTTATCCCCGTTGGGGTGCGTAGCAGCCCCCTACAGTGGGTCAGGTAAACCGAGTGCTCAGGTTTTGCGACTGCTGCGCAGCCGAGCGGGGCGGTGCGACGTTTCGCTGAATCCCCTCGCCACAGGGTTCCTGTTTCCACAGGGATCATTGGGGTGGGGTCAAGAAATTTGCAGTAGGTGTTGCCGGGACATCACGTCGGGTGATCTCCCGGCTTTTTTGTGCCAAAAAAAGATCGCAGCCTGCCGCAGCTCCTACAGAAACACATTCCCATGTAGGCGCTGCCGCAGGCTGCGATCTTTTGCTTTATCAGGCAAACACGAAATACTTGCGCACGGTTTCGACCACTTCCCACGTCCCCGTCATCCCCGGCTCAATCACAAAGATGTCGCCAGCGCGCAGGTGGATCGGCGCCATGCCGTCCGGGGTGATCACGCAGTAGCCTTCCTGGAAATGGCAGTACTCCCACTTCACGTATTCGACGCGCCACTTGCCCGGTGTGCAGATCCAGGTGCCCATGATCTTGCTGCCGTCTTCGCTGGTATAGGCGTTGAGGTTAACGGTGTGCGGGTCGCCTTCGAGTTTTTCCCATTTGCAGGCGTCGAGTACCGGCAGCGGGTGGGTGTCGCGCAGAACGGTGATAGGGGCGGACATGGTAGCTCCAGACAAAGGACGAGTTGAATCATCACCCTAACGTCTGGTGAAGCAGCCCAGATGTCTGGGGTCGACCTCGGGATGCTTAGGAGCGCTGAGCGGAAATTTCTCGTAAAGCCGGGGATTTGCACCAATGCTGTGCATATATGACGAATTTAATACAGTCTTGCCCCATAAAAGTTCAATAAATTTTTAGACTAAAACGAGATAACCATTCGGACACCTATTGCAAAAGAAAATCGTCTGTACTATAACATTCGTACTAAAGGACATTCCCACCCTGATGGAGTTACACCTGAGTCACGGACAGACTTGAACTCGCTTTTTCTCGGACCGACAACAGACTTGGCGATTGGCCCAAGTGTGAACTTTCACCTGTCGTTAATGAATAACGATAATTGAATGGAACAGTCAGTTAATAAGTGCGCAGGCGCAATGTCATGCGTGCTTTGAGATAAGCATTTAAATAAATCGTTAATGATTGATCTGCATTGATTGACGGCGTGCGCGGTATTTCTGCGCGCATAAAATCACTTGTGCTCGGCATCATGGAATGAGGCTAGATTGTGGACGACGTAAATGTAATTGAAGTTTCAACCTCCGTTGACAGTTGCAGTGTGCTCGGCCGGCATGTGTGGGTGCGAGCAGGCACTCGGTTGCAAAATGTTCAGGTGGCGGATGACTGTTTTATCGGTTTTCGCTGCGATGTGCAGTTTGCCGCGATCGGTCAATCCAGCATGTTGGCCACGGGTGTGCAATGCAGCGGCACCGCGCAGGCACCGATCCGCATCGCCGAAAATGTCTGGCTCGGCGCCAAGGTCGCCGTCAACGCAGGTGTCAGTATTGGTGCTGGCGCAGTGATCGCCGCCGGTGCCCTGGTGACGGCAGATGTGCCGGCCGACGCCATCATGGTTGGGCGTCCGGCACGCTTTATCGGCTTCCGTTCGGTGGTCGAGGACGGTCGCCCGAGCCCCCAGCAGGTGTTGGCGAAAGTGCGGGAAAGAGCCCGTTCCGGCTTGCCTTCGATGCTTGATCGCTCAACGCAGTCGGTCTCCCGGCTCAAATCGCTGAACCCCGACACAGCGACCTGGGAAATCAGCGACGAGGCTTTGATTGACGCGGAATTACGCGGTGGTGCGTCGGTGGAAATCGCCCGCGATTGCATTCTGATCGGGCGCAGCAGCCGTCAGGGCGGGATGTCGCAACTGGGCGGCATCGAACTCGGTACGGGTGTCCGGCTCGGCGAAGGTGTGGTCATCGAAGCCGCTGGCGGCGTGTCGATCGGCGTGTTCAGCGAAGTGGCGGACAACGTCACGATTGTGGCTTCAACTCACGACCATTCATTCCGCTCGCTGCCTTGGGAAGAAGCCCCGGTGCGGATTGGAAGTCGTTGCGTGATTGGTGAAGGCGCGCTCTTGGTAGGTCCACTGAATGTCGGTGATGGTGCAGTTATAAATCCCCACTCAGTGGTTATAAGGGATGTATTGGAAAACACTGTGGTTCATGGCGTTGTTCAACTAATGGAGATTCAAGAATGATTTTATTTGCCCCCAATCCAACCGGTTCCGGTCATAACATGCGTGCGCTGTCGATCGCTCAGGCGATTAAAAAGCAGTGTCCGGCCATGCCCCTGACCGTGGCGCTGGCTTCGTTGCAGCCGACGTTTACACCGTTGTTTGAAAAGTCTGGTGTCGAGGTGGTGGATATTGCCGGTCGTTTGGTCGATTACTCGAAAAAGAGCAACTTGTCGAAAGAACTCGACTGGGCCAATTACATCGGCGGTTATATCGCCAATACCTTCTTGTCGGGTGAGCGAATTCTCTCTTATCTGGCGCTGATCGCCGAATACAAACCGACTGTACTGGTCTCGGACTACAACATGGCGGCCTGTCTGGCGGCGATTTTCAGCGGTACGCCGCTGGTGTTCGTCACCGAACGCTATGACTTCACCCTGTGTCAGCTGGAAGACCATGACCTGGCCGACGGCGGCTTCGAGGTCAATGCGCTGGAAATGGCCCGGGCTCGCACCGCACTGCACAGCCAGTTCAACTGGATGATCAACCAGAGCCACTTGGTGCTGACCGACAAGCCGTACGTGGCTTCTCTGGATCAGGGCACGCCGGTCGCCGAAGCGCTGCTCAGCGGCAAGGCGCACTTTGTCGGGCCGATGATTCGCGACATCAATGTGCAGAGCGGCCTGAACGTGCGCGAGCAACTGAACCTTGGCGATTCGCCGTTCATTGTCGCGTCGATCAGCGGCACCACCATGTTTGCGCAAAACAAGGATGCGTTGCTCGCCGCGTATCTGGACAGCTTCAAGGTCCTGCGCGAACGCAATCCGGATCTGAAACTGGTGTTGCTCGGCCGTCAGGATATCGCCGCCCAGGACGGTGTGGTGTGCGTGCCTTACTACCCCGACTGGATGGGCCTGTTGCGCGAAGCCAGCCTGCTGATTTCGGCGCCGGGATGGATCACCGTCACCGAAATTGCCGCCCTGCACATTCCGACCTTGTTCGTGCTGCCGTCCAAGTCCGAGTACCACGAGCTTGAAGCCCTGCGTCGTCTGGAGCTGCTCGGTTTTCCGACACACCTGGGACACGATCGCGACCGCCTCGTCGAACTGGTGCAAAGCGAGCTGGAGAAAGACACCCAGTCGGCGGCGTACTACGCGCCCCATCAACAGGTCGCTGCACCGGACGGCGAAGGCGCGGCCCGTGCTGCAACGCGCATCATCGAATTGTGCAACGGCGCTGTTGTGCCATTGACCGAAAGCAAAGCGGCTTAACCTCAAGGAAGAGGGATTCACCATGGCGCTGCATCCGCAGTTTCTATTTGATCAAGGTCTCAAGGACATCGAGTTCGGTGGTTTTTTTGCCGTCACCGATGCCAGTGGGCAGGTCGCGATTTCCAGCGACAAGCAGTTGCAGGATCAGATCGACGCAACGCTGTATCAGGCCGAACACGGCGATGACGCACAACTGCGTTTTGCCCATGCCGGGCTGATGCGTCTGCACGATGCTCTGAATGCAGGTTTTCACGAACTTGCCGATCGCTACTGGACGCCGCACGGCTCCGGTCGCTGCAGAACCCTGGCGCTGCAACTGGATGCGCTGGCGGCATTGATCGCCTACCAACGGCGGGTGCCGGAAGACGTCACCAACCGCGCGGCGATTGCCGGTCTGCTGGAGCAGGTCGAAGCGCTTTATGCCCGGTCTACCGTCGCTGGCGTGTACAGCAGCGACTGGTCGACGCCGCTGGACCTGGCGACCTCGATCGACCTCGACATCAGCGCCACGGCACTGCTGGCGCACATCGGTAACGAGCCTTTGGGCCTCGGTTTGCTCGGGCATTTGCAGGTGCACGCCGAAAACCTGATCGCCCGGGTGGCCGGCAGCGACAGCGAGTCTTGCGTTGATATTGCGTTGAGCCGTTGCGCGGTGCGAGCACACGTCAGCCTGGTGCTGGCGCGTCTGGCCAACGTGCGTGACGACAACGCGTTGTCGAACCTGGCGCGCTCGTTTGTGCTGCAAACGTTGGCACTGTTCCGCGATCCGGCTTACGGCGGCTACTGGGACCGGGTCGGCATCAACGGCAAGGTCCGCTGCGATTGGCACACGTCGTACAAACGTCATGAGTCGCCATTTCCGATCAAGACAGCGTACGACGTGGCGTTGCTGATGCAGGCGATCCAGGCGTTGCCGGGCGGTGCGAGCGAGAGTGACCGGGCCTCGGTGACGGCTGCGTTGCTGGAGTTTCACGACACCCGCAACGGTGGGCTGTTCATGGGCAAAGGCTATTTCTGGTCGACGCCCGATGACCCGACCGTGCCGTTCATTCGTCAGTTCTGGGCGCCGCCGCGTCAGCCAGGGATTTTCAGCATCGGCAACCTGACGTACTTGCCGTTGCACTTGAAGAGCCTGAAAACCCAACTGGCCGCGGCGCATGCCTTGCAGTCCATCGCGCCGGTAACGATTACGCCGGCACACGACGACGCCGAGCGGGTGAGCCGCGAGCTGGAGGTCATTGATGGGCAGGGCGACGTGCAGGACATTCATCCGCGCGGCGTACCGTCGATCAATGTCGATCTGCAGCGTTATCTCGCGTGGCTGGCCAAGGCCCGGGCGTCGACTCAGACCCCTTACGGCCTGACTGCCGAAACCACGCCGCTGGGCTTTCGCGCCGACAAGACCTGGCAGGTGTTTTCCGGCCTGCATGTGATCTGCGACCTGCACGCACTGGGTCTGCCAATCGAAAACAAGGCGAGCCTGATCGATTGCATCCAGGCCTCGCAAAATATCGACGGCGGTTTTGCCGAACAGCCGGGGCACTTGAGTGATGTCTTTGCCACGTACTGCGCGGTGTTGTCGTTGCGTGTGCTGGGTGCCTTGCCGGGCGATATCGAGGGTTGTGTGCGCTACCTGCAAGCGTGCCAGAACAGCGATGGCGGGTTCGGCGACGTCGCGGGTTTCGGCTCCGATATCTGGCACACCAACCTTGCGGTGCTGTCGCTGCACGCGCTGGGCGCCAAGGCCGTGGATGAGCAAGCGGTAATGGCGTTCGCCTTGCGTTGCCGTTCGGCCGACGGCGGATTCGGCAACAAGCCGGGTTATCCAGCGGATGCGTTTTCGGTGTACCGCGTGGTGTCCACGCTGTTCATTCTCGACCGCCGCCTCGTCGATGCGCGGCAGACCGTGGAGTGGCTGCAGAGCCTGCAATTGGCCAATGGCTCGTTCCACTATCGGCCGGGCAAAGCGGTCAGTCTGGTCGGCACGTATATGGCGATTGCGGCGATGTACCTGCTCGATGCGCAGCCGACGCATTTACAGGCGTCGAAGGACTGGATCGCCTCGCACCAGAAACAGGACGGTGGTTTCGGCCCGCTCAACTCGACCTCGGCGACCACCGACGAAAGCTTCGTCTGCATCCAGACGCTGCTGATTCTTGAGCAAGGCCTGTCGCAATACTGGGTGGCATTGCTGAACTGACCCGCCCCTGAAGGCGGGCAGCATCGAAGGACTGTGAATCATCATTTTGCCAGGGGAGGCGCTGATGAAAATTTTAGTGACAGGGGGCGCGGGCTTTATCGGCTCGGCAGTGGTGCGGTTTCTGCTCAATGAAACCGAGTGCGAAGTGATCAATGTCGACAAACTGACCTACGCCGGCAATCTGGAGTCGCTGGCTGAAATCGCGGACTCGCCGCGTTACCGTTTCTGCCAGGTGGACATCTGCGACAAGCCGGCGCTGGACGAACTCTTCGCGCGCCTGCAACCGGACGCGGTGATGCATCTGGCGGCCGAATCCCATGTGGATCGTTCGATTGATGGCCCTCAAGCCTTCATCGAAACCAACATCGTCGGCACTTACACCCTGCTCGAAGCCGCACGCGGTTATTGGAACCGTCTGGACGCTGCGCGTCAGCAGGCGTTCCGCTTCCACCATATTTCCACCGACGAGGTGTACGGCGATCTGGAGCCTGAAGATCCGGCGTTTACCGAAACCACCGCCTATGCGCCCAGCTCACCTTACTCGGCGACCAAGGCCGGTTCGGATCATCTGGTACGCGCCTGGCACCGCACGTTCGGGCTGCCGGTGGTGATGAGCAATTGCTCGAACAATTACGGGCCGTACCACTTCCCGGAAAAACTCATTCCGCACGTCATTCTCAATGCACTGCAAGGCAAGCCGCTGCCGGTGTACGGCGATGGTGCGCAGATTCGCGACTGGCTGTTTGTCGAAGATCACGCCCGTGCGCTTTATGCCGTGGTCAGCAACGGTGAAGTGGGGCAGACCTACAACATCGGTGGCCACAACGAAAAAACCAACCTTGAAGTGGTGCACACCGTGTGCGATCTGCTTGAGGCGCGGGGTGCGCAGAAACCGGCCGGGGTCGCGCATTTCCGCGACCTGATCACCTTCGTCAAGGATCGCCCGGGCCACGACAAACGGTATGCCGTCGATGCCGGCAAGATCCACGCGCAGTTGGGCTGGACGCCGCAGGAAACCTTCGACAGCGGCATGAAAAAAACCGTCGACTGGTACCTCGACAATCGCGCCTGGTGGATTCGTGTGATCTCCGGCGCCTACGCCCTCGAACGTCTCGGCGACCAGTTGCAAGAAGCCCACGTGGCTTGACATCACCCCCCGTTCAATGACGCCGGTTGGCGTCAGTCATCTATTGCTGAAAAGGAAACAGGCATGGCCAAGTACAAGGGAATTCTGTTGGCGGGCGGCGCTGGCTCGCGGTTGCATCCAATCACTTTGGGCGTCTCCAAGCAGTCGCTGCCGGTGTATGACAAACCGATGATCTACTACCCGCTGTCGGTGCTGATGCTGGCGGAAATTCGCGAGATCCTGATCATCTCCACTCCCGAAGATCTGCCGGGCTTCCAGCGCATGCTCGGTGACGGCAGCCAGTTGGGCCTGAGCCTGAGTTACGCCGTGCAACCGAGCCCGGACGGCCTGGCCCAGGCGTTCATCATCGGTCGCGAATTTGTCGGCGACGACAACGTCTGCCTGGTGCTCGGCGACAATATTTTCTACGGCGCCGGCTTCGGTGAAACGCTGTTGCAGGCTGCGACCCGCGAAGAGGGCGCGACCGTGTTCGGCTACTACGTGGCGGACCCGGAACGCTTCGGCGTGGTGGAGTTCGACGCCAGCGGCAAGGCCCTGAGCATCTGTGAAAAACCGAGTGAGCCGAAGTCCAACTTCGCCGTTACCGGCCTGTATTTCTACGACAACGAAGTGCTGCGCATTGCCGCCGAGATCAAGCCGTCGCCGCGCGGCGAACTGGAAATTACCGACGTCAACAATGTCTATCTGCAACGTGGGCAATTGAACGTGTCGGTGATGGGCCGCGGCATGGCCTGGCTGGACACGGGGACTCACGACGCGTTGATGGAGGCCGGCAATTTCGTCCAGGCCATCGAGAAACGTCAGGGCCTTAAAATCGCCTGCCTCGAAGAGATTGCCTACAACAAGGGCTGGATCGATGACGCGCAGTTGCTGGTGCTGGCGGGGAGCATGAGCAAGACCGGTTACGGTCAGTATCTGGCACGACTGATCAACGATGACGTGCTGACGGTGCTGGATGCCCAGCGTTCGCTGAAGGGCGCGGCCTGATTGTTCACGTGTTTCAGTAGTAGTGAGTGCGCGCGCCAAGCGCTCGGCAGGGTCAACACCCCGCACGAGCGCACTGGCGAGCAAGCTCGCTCTCTGCGGTTTTAGTGGCCGGTTACGCTGTCCGCTTGTGGCGTTTTAGCGTTCGGGTGTGAGTCGGCTGGCGGCATCTGCAGCGATTGCAGATGTGCCAGGCGATTGGCGTGGGTCGGTGCTTCGGCGGCCAGCGGCGAGCGGCGTTTGCGGGTTTCTTCACGCAGCACCGGCAGCACTTCCTTGCCGAACATGTCGAGCTGTTCCAGCACGGTTTTCAACGGAATGCCGCCATGGTCAAACAGGAAGAGCTGGCGCTGATAGTCGCCGAAGTACTCGCGGAAGGTCAGCGTCTTGTCGATGATTTCCTGCGGGCTGCCAACGGCCAGCGGGGTCATCTCCATGAACTCTTCCAGGGATGGACCGTGGCCATACACCGGCGCATTGTCGAAGTAGGGACGGAACTCGCGGCGGGCATCCTGGGAATTGCGGCGCATGAAAATATGCCCGCCAAGGCCGACGATGGCTTGCTCCGGCGTGCCATGGCCGTAATGGGCAAAACGCGCCCGATAGAACTCGACCAGGGCCATGAAATGCTCGCGCGGCCAGAGGATGTGGCTGGCGAAAAAGCCGTCACCGTAATACGCCGCTTGTTCAGCGATTTCCGGGGTGCGGATCGAGCCATGCCAGACGAAGGGCGGCAGGTCGTCCAGCGGCCGGGGAATGGAGGTGAAGTTGTTCAACGGGGTACGAAAACGACCGCTCCAGTTGATGTCTTCTTCGCGCCAGAGCCGATGCAGCAGGCGATAGTTTTCCATCGCCAGCGGCAGCCCGTCGGTGATGCTTTTGCCGAACCACGGATAGACCGGTGCGGTGTTGCCGCGCCCGAGCATCAAGTCCATGCGCCCGCCGCAGAGGTTTTGCAGCAGCGAATATTCTTCAGCCAGGCGCACCGGGTCGTTGGTGCTGATGAGCGTGGTGGACGTCGACAGAATGATGCGTTGGGTTTTCGCGGCGATGTAGGCCAGCAGCGTGGTGGGAGAGGAGGTGATGAACGGTGGATTGTGATGCTCGCCGGTAGCGAACACATCCAGCCCGATGTCTTCGGCTTTCTGCGCAATTTGCAGGGTGGCCTGGATGCGTTCCGATTCGCTGGGGGTACGGGCGTTGGTAGGGTCTTGTGTGACGTCGCCAACGGTGTAGATCCCGAATTGCATAAAGCCTCCTTGCCTTGGGTAAAGGGTATGTTTGAAACCCTGCCGCGAAGGTTAAATCGTCGCGGTACTTGAAATGTACGCCTGTACACGTACAATCGCAATTGTGCATCATCGTTCGAACGGATTTCGACCACCTCATCTAGACGGGAGCGCGACATGGAACTGGGATTTATCGGCTTGGGCACGATGGGCGTACCGATGGTGCTGAACCTGCTGAAGGCTGGGCATCAGGTGCGTGTGTGGAACCGCTCGGCGGCGCCGTTGCAGGCGCTGGTCAATGCCGGTGCCGAAGCCGTCGACAGCCCGGCGCTCGCGGCTCGCGCCGAGGTGCTGATTTCGATGCTGGGCGACGATGCGGCGATTCGTGCGGTGTTTCTGGATGCCCACGCCATCGACGGTCTGGCGCCCGGCAGCGTTCACGTCAACATGTCCACGGTGTCTGTCGCCCTCGCCCGGGAAATGGCGGCCCTGCACAAGGCGCACGGTGTGGCTTATGTGTCGGCGCCGGTGCTGGGGCGTGTGGATGTCGCGGCCGCCGGCAATCTGAATATCCTCGCCTCAGGCGATGCCGAGGCGCTGGCGCGTGTGCAGCCACTGTTCGATGTGCTGGGGCGCAAGACCTGGCCATTCGGCGAAGACGCAGAACGCGCCTGCGTAGCCAAACTCTCGGCCAATCTGATGATTGCCGCAGCCATTGAATCAACCGCCGAGGCGTCGACCCTGGCCAACGGCTACGGCATCAGTCGCGCGGATTTCATCGAGATGATCACCTCGACCCTGTTCGCCGTGCCGGTGTATCAGGGCTACGGAAAACTGATGGTCGACAAACAATTCGAGCCCGCCGGGTTCAAGCTGTCGCTGGGGCTCAAGGATGTCCGCCTGGCGCTGGAGGCCGGCGAAGCTGCGCACGTGCCGCTGCCGTTTGCCAGTGTGTTGAAGGACAACTTGCTCGATGGCATGGCCCACGGTCAGGCCGATCAGGACTGGGCGTCACTTTCGCAGGTCAGTGACCGACGCGCTGGCTCAAAGTAATCATGGGGTAGGGCAAGCCGTGACTTCAGTGCAAGTTCGGTGGGCACTTTGCGCCTTGAGTTTTAGTTTGAGCGTTAGTTGTCTTTTACTGAAAATATGCAAGAAGTCTGATAATAACGCTTGTCAATGTACGACTGTAGACGTACATTTTTGCCGGGGTTTAACAACAATAAAAGTTCTGTCTGTTTTTTCATCTGCTGACCCTCAATAAATAATAGCTAGGAGCCGTTATGAAGAATCTAATGCAATGGAACAGCCTTCCCTCCGAATCCAATGAATGGCTCGAGAAGGTGCGTGCACTGAACCCGCTGATCGTTCAGCACCGAGATTACAGCGAGCAGACGAACGCGACGCACAAGGACGTGATGTCTCAATTTTTCAAGGACGGTTTTGGCCGCACGTCAGTGTCCAGGGCATTCGGCGGATCCCAGGTCGACATTCAGACCACCTCGGCGCTGTTGCTGGAATTTGCCCGGCATGACGCTTCGCTGTCCTGGCAACTGGCCGTGCAGGTGGCCATGGGCCGACTCTCCGATTACTTGCCGGAAAGCACCTCCGAAGCGATCTACAACCACTGCGATGGTTTTGTGATCGGCGCCATTCACTCCGGTGGCGAAGCGCTGCCGATGGGCGACGATTACCTGCTCAGCGGCCGTTGGGCGTTCGCCAGCGGTTCGGCGCATGCCGACTGGCTGGTCTGCACTGCAACCGTCAAAGGCACGGAAAACAACACCGCGCCTGAAGTGCGGATGTTCTTTGTGCCGGCCAGCCAGTGCAAGATCCTGCCGACCTGGGACACCCTCGGCATGCGCGGCACCGGCAGCCATCACTTCGAATGTTCGCAGGTGCTGGTCAACAAGGCCTTCTCCCTGAACACCGAAAGCCTCAAGCAATCGCCCGAAGCGCGCAGCTCGCGTGCCTACGCTACCGGTTACTACGAGTTCGGTACGCTGGCAGCGATGTCCACCGTGCTGGGCGTTGCCCGCGCGGCGGTCGACCACTTCCGCAACGACCGCGCCGTCAACGCCGACCCAGGCCTTGAAGGGGTGATTTTCGAAAAAACCGGCCGGGCGATCTCTTCGGTGCACACCGCCCAGTTGCTGCTCGAAGACGCGATTCACCAAGTGATCAATCGCGGTGAAACCTTCGGTGAACCGGTCAGTGCGCGCGTCGGCCTGGCGGCTTCAGTGCTCACCGAAAACTCGGTGAACGCGGTCAATCAGATCTTCTCGATGGCCGGTTCGAAAGCGGTTTACAAGTCGCACTTTCTGGAACGTTGCTTCCGCGATATTCATACCGGTTCGAAGCACTTCACCTTGTCGCCTTTGAACTTGCACGGTATCGGTAAATATTATCTGGATAAAACCAATGCGCTGGCAGCGGCTTGACAGATAACTAACAAAACAGGCGCGTTACACGTGAATTGCCACAGGGATATATAGCGCGCCTGTTTTGTGCAACAGCCTTTATTTTCTTAATAACTGAACTTTTGTGCTCGCAATAAGAGTCAAGGGAGTGCCATATGCTTGCCCGAAATATCATTAAATCGCTGGTTTTTCTTCTCCTCGTACTGATCTTTTCCGCCGTGCTCGGCTGGCGCTTCTGGGCGCCACCGCAAGCCGCTGCCGACCAGCGCATCCCGAGTACGCGGGTCGGTCTGGCCGTGGCCAAAAAACAACCGTACACCTACTACCTTGAAGCGATCGGCAAACTGGAAGCGCAGCGTCAGGTGCTGGTCTCGGCCGAAGTCAGCGGCAAAGTGGTCGACATCGATTTCGAGTCCGGCGATCAAGTGGCGGCGGGGCAGGTGTTGCTCAAGCTCAACGACGCGCCGGAGCAGGGTGAACTGGTGCGCCTCAAAGGCGAGTTCGAATCGGCCAAGGCGCAATTTTCCCGGGTTCAGGAACTGGCCAAAAGCGGTGCAGAAAGCCGCCGCGCCTTCGACAGCGCCCGAGCGCAATACGACGCAGCCAAAGGTGACATGGAGCGCATGCAGGCGCAGATCGCCCAGCGTCATATCCGTGCACCATTCGCCGGCACCCTCGGTATTCGCCAGGCGCACCTCGGCCAATATCTGCAGGCTGGTAGCGCGGTGGCAACGCTGACGGATCCCGGTGTGCTGCGGGTCAATTTCACCCTCGCCGAGCGCGATGGCTCGCGGGTGCAACTGGGCCAGACCGTGCAGGCCAAGGTCGATGCCTGGGCGGATCAGACGTTTGCCGGGAAGATCGTTGCGGTCGACCCACAGATCAACCAATCCCACACCATCAATGTGCAAGCGGTCATCACCGATACCAAAAAACTCCTGCGCCCAGGCATGTATGCGCGGGTCTCGGTGACGTTGCCGCAGACCGCCGAATTGCTCATCCCGGAAACCGCCATCACCTACAACGCCTACGGCGAGAGTGTGTTCTCGGTCTACACCGACGAAGCCGGTGTGCAGAAGGTCAAGCGTGAAAGCATCAAGGTCGGCGAGCGCCGCGACGGTTGGGCCGTGGTCGACAAGGGCCTGGACGACGGTGCGCAGGTGGTGACTTCGGGTCAATTGAAACTGCATGACGGCGTGGCCGTGGAAGGTATCCCGGACACCATTGCT
Source organism: Pseudomonas sp. PB103 (assembly GCF_009764635.1). Lineage (NCBI taxonomy): Bacteria > Pseudomonadati > Pseudomonadota > Gammaproteobacteria > Pseudomonadales > Pseudomonadaceae > Pseudomonas > Pseudomonas sp. PB103. Next base: position 28,130 of record NZ_RWIL01000036.1, read on the forward strand.
CTCAAACTCAGCGGGCTGGAAAAATGAATTTCACCGACCTCTTTCTTCGCCGGCCGGTGCTGGCCGTGGTGGTCAGCACGTTGATTCTGTTGTTCGGTGTCCGGGCGCTGATGAACCTGCCGATTCGCCAGTATCCGATGCTGGAAACGTCGACCATCACGGTCACCACCCAGTACCCGGGCGCCTCGTCCGAACTGATGCAAGGCTTCGTCACGCAGCCGATCAGTCAGGCGGTGGCCTCGGTCGAAGGGATCGATTATCTGTCGTCGGCGTCGACCCAAGGCCGTAGCCAGGTAACGATCCGCATGGCGCTCAACAGTGATTCCATCGCGGCGCTGACCGAGGTCATGGCCAAGGTCAACCAGATCAAATATCGCTTGCCCAAGGATGCCTACGACCCGGTGGTGGAACGCACCTCGGGCGGTTTCACCAGCGTGGCTTACGTGGCGTTTGCCAGTTCCAACCTGACCATCCCGGAAATGTCGGACTACATTTCCCGCGTCGTCGAACCGATGTTCGCCGGCATCGAAGGGGTGGCCAAGATCAACATCATGGGCGAGCAGAAACTCTCCATGCGCCTGTGGCTCGACCCGCAACGCTTGGCTGGCTACGGCATGACCGGACAGGACGTTTCGACCGCCATCGAGGGCAACAACTTCCAGGCCGCACCCGGTCAGGTCAAAGGTTTGTATGTGGTCAGCAACCTGCGGGTCAACACGGACCTGAACAGCGTGGAAGACTTCCGCGACATGGTGCTGCGCAACGATAACGGCCACATCATTCGAGTGCGCGATGTCGGCACGGTCGAGCTGAATGCGGCATCGACCGATACCAGCGGCGCAATGAGCGATGTGCCGGCGCTGTTCCTCGGACTCGACGCGGCGCCGACCGGCAACCCGCTGGTAATCGTCAAGCGTGTGCGCGAATTGCTGCCACAAATCCAGGAAACCTTGCCACCGGGCGTGACCGTACAGATTCCTTTCGAAGTGGCGCACTTCATTCAGTCGTCGATCGATGAGGTGTCTTACACCCTGCTCGAAGCGCTGGTGATCGTGGTGCTGGTGATTTACCTCTGCCTGGGCACGTTCCGTACGGTATTGATTCCGTTGGTGACGATTCCGCTGTCGATGCTCGGCGCGGCGATGCTCATGCAGATGTTCGGCTTCAGTCTCAATTTGCTGACCTTGCTCGCCATGGTCCTGGCCATCGGGCTGGTGGTGGACGACGCCATCGTCGTGGTGGAAAACGTCCACCGGCATATCGAGGAGGGCAAGACACCGTTTGATGCGGCGTTGATCGGTGCGCGGGAAGTGGCCGGGCCGGTGGTGGCGATGACCTTCACGCTGGCGGCGGTGTATGCCCCGATCGGCTTGATGGGCGGCCTCACCGGCACGCTGTTCAAAGAGTTCGCGTTGACCCTGGCCGGCGCCGTGGTGATTTCCGGCATCGTCGCGCTGACCTTGTCGCCGATCATGAGTACGCGTTTGCTGGATGCGAAAACCAGTGAAGGGTTCATGGCGGTCAAGGCCGATCGCTTCTTCCAGAATCTGGCTCGCCGTTACGGCGCGTTGCTCGGCGGTTCGCTGGCGAAGCGCTGGATCAGTCTGACCGTGGCGCTGGTGATCTTCTTCAGCCTGCCGTTCCTCTATCGCTCGGCGCAGACCGAACTGGCACCGCTGGAAGACCAGAACATTCTGCTGACCGCGATCAAGGCACCGCAGCACGCCAACCTCAATTACCTCGAAGCGTACGCGCACAAACTCTACGAGACCTTCAACGAAATTCCCGAGGGTTACAGCAACTGGGTGGCCAACGGCACTGACGGTCTGTCCAACAGCGTCGGCGGGATCAACCTGGTCGATTGGGAAAAACGTGGCCGCGATGCCAATACCATTCAGCCGGACTTGCAGGCCCGGGTGAACCAGATCGAAGGCACGAGCATTTTCGTCTTCCAGATGCCGCCTCTGCCGGGCTCCACCGGTGGCTTGCCGGTGCAGATGGTGATTCGCAGCGATCAGGAATACCTCGCGCTGTTCAACGTGATGGATCAGCTCAAGCAAGCGGCGCAGGCCAGCGGTCTGTTCGCGGTGGTCGACAGCGATCTGGACTTCAACAATCCCGTGGTGGAGATTCAGGTCGATCGCGCCAAGGCGAACGCCCTGGGCATTCGCATGCAGGACATTGGCGAGACGCTGAACAGTCTGATCGGCGAAAAGTACGTCAACCGGTTCTCCTTCCACGGGCGTTCGTATGACGTGATTCCACAGTCGATCTCTTCGGACCGCCTGACCCCGGAAACCCTCAAGCTCTACTACGTCAAGGATCAGAAGGGCAATCCGGTGCCGTTGTCGACGCTGGCCACCCTCAGCGTCAAGGTCGAACCGAACCGCCTGACCCAGTTCAACCAACAGAACTCTGCGACGTTCCAGGCCATTCCGGCACCGGGCGTCACGTTGGGTGCTGCGGTGGAGTTCCTGCAAAAACAATCGGAAAGTTTCCCCGCCGGTTTCAGTTTCGACTGGCAGTCCGACGCGCGCCAATACGTGCAGGAAGGCAACAGCCTGGCGTTCACCTTCGGCCTGGCCCTGGTGATCATCTACCTGGTGCTGAGCGTGCAATACGAGAGCTTCCGCGATCCGTTCATCATCCTGATCAGCGTGCCGCTGTCGATCTGTGGCGCATTGGTGCCGCTGGCGCTGGGCATGACTTCGATGAACATCTACACGCAGATCGGTTTGATCACGCTGATCGGCTTGATCAGCAAGCACGGGATTCTGATGGTCGCGTTTGCCAACGAACTGCAACGCAAGCAGGGCATGGACCGCGTGCAAGCCATTCAGCATGCCGCGCAAGTACGCCTGCGGCCAATCCTGATGACCACCGCGGCGATGGTGGTCGGTCTGGCGCCGTTGTTGTTCGCCAGTGGTGCCGGCGCCAACAGCCGTTTCGGCCTGGGCCTGGTGATTGTGGTGGGGATGCTCATCGGTACGTTGTTCACCCTGTTCATTCTGCCGTCGGTCTACACCCTGCTGAGTTCGATCAAGCAGCCGGCCCGCGTCACTGAAGCCGCCATGGCCGGTGCGCCACAACCCACCTTGTGAGGACGTTTTCATGTATCGGATTACACGCTTCATGCTGGCGCCCCTGGCCGTTTCCATCCTGTTGTCGGCGGGCTGTGTGAACTACGCCGGGATCAATCACCAGGGCAAATTGTTGTCGCTTGGCGAGGCGTCTTCCGACAGCCTCAAGGACACCCTGCCGCCGGCCGCATGGCCGCGCAGCGATTGGTGGGCGACGTTGGGCGATCCACGCCTCGGCGCGCTGATCGAGGAGGCCTATGCCAGCAACCCGGACCTGCAGGAAGTCACGGCGCGGGTGGCCAAGGCCAATGCATTTCTCGACTTGCGCGACGCCGAGCGCTACCCGCAAATGGACGCGGCGGCCGGTGTCACTCGTGGTCGCCTGTCGAAGTTCGAGGACTACAGCGGCGAGGGGCACCAGTACTTCACCGCGCGCAATCTGGCAGTCAATTTCAACTACACCTTCGACCTCTGGGGCGGCCAGCGTGCCGCCTGGGAGTCGGCGCTGAACGGCGCGATGGCGGCCGAAGTCGATCTGCAATCGTCGCGCCTGATTCTGACGGTCAACGTGGTCAAGGCCTACAACCAGTTGGCTTACGCCTGGCAGGTGTCGGAGCTCAATCGCCGCGATCTGGAGCGCCTGAGCAAACTGGTCGAGCTGACCGATTCACGCTACGGCTCGGGGCTGGATAACCTGTCGCAACTCAAGCAGGTACAGAGCCTCAAGGCGCGTTCGGAGTCGACGCTGATCGGCGCCAACGAGGACATCGAAATCGCTCGCTTGCAGTTGTCGGCGCTGATCGGCAAAGGCGTTGATCGTGCGCAAACCATCGAGCGTCCGGCGAGTCTGCAAGCCAGCGTCGTGGCGTTGCCCGCGCAATTGCCGGCGCAACTGCTCGGGCGTCGCCCGGACATCGTCGCGGCGCGCTGGCGCGTCGAAGCCGAGAACAAAAACATCGAAGCGGTGAAGACCACGTTCTACCCCAACATCAATCTGGTCGCCGCCGCAGGCTCGCACGCGCTGACCGGGGATGCGCTGTTTGCCGGCGTCAGCAAGTTCTGGAACGTTGCGCCGACCGTGACGCTGCCGATCTTCGATGCCGGGCGCCTGCGCTCCGACCTCAAGGCCGGCAATGCGCAACTGGACAGCTCGATCGCGCAGTACAACCGCGTGCTCAGTTCGGCCCTGCACGAAGTGGCGATTTCGGTGACGCAACTGCGCTCTTTCGAGCAACAGATTGTCGTGCAGCGTGACGCCTGCACGATTGCCCAGTCGTCTTACGATCTGTCGCAGTCGCGCTACAAGGCCGGGGAGGACACGTTCCTTGATGCGCTAAACATCGAGCAACAATTGATTCAGGACGAAATGCGTCTGGCGTTCCTCAACAGCAAGCACATCGACAGCTCGATTTCGTTGATGGCAGCGCTGGGCGGTGGGTTCCAGGAGCAACCGTTGCAGGCGGCGCAGAGCGCCGGGCTGTAGTGACAGACGTGGCGTAGCCAGCGGGACGGCTGTCGCCGGGAGGGGCTTGTTGTGTATAGTCTTACTGTTCTCGTATAGACGAATTCAAGCAAGTTTTCTCCCGCCTATATCATCAAAGGTACCTACCTATGAACGTCCCGAATCACCCCAATCAGGACCAGATCCTTTTGGAGAATGTTCTGTCCGCATTGGGCAGCCCGTTGCGTCTGACTGTCTTGAAAGTCTTGGCCGATGGCCAGGAACATCCTTGCGGCCGGATCCTCAAGGGCGCCTCGAAGTCGACCATGACTCACCACTGGCGGGTCCTGCGTGACAGCGGTCTGATTTGGCAACGGCCGTACGGTCGGGAAAACCTGCTGTCGCTGCGTCGCGAAGACATGGACCTGCGGTTTCCCGGCTTGCTTGATTCGCTACTCACGGCGGTCAAGTTCGACGAGCAGACCGTCGATGTGATCAGCAAGCACGAAGTGACCGAAGACAGCAGTACGCAATGACCACGACGTTGCGCTGAAGGCCGTGTTCTTCAGCGCCAGCAATACAATGACGATCAACAGGGAGGTTGAGTGCGGGTATGGATACGAGTCATTACTGGTCGTCACGACCACTGGCGCAATTGAGCGGTGCGGAACAGCACTGGCTGTTTTTGCCGGGAGCGCTGACGCCGCGTCTGAAAGCCATGGGCGCCTATTCGATCGAAGTCGTCGAGCAGTTCCTCGGCGCGCTCAACCCGGATGAGGCGCAAGCCTTGAACGTCCCCGCGACCAGCACTGGCTGGGTGCGTGAAGTGGTGATGAAACTCGATGGCGAGGCGTGCGTGACCGCGCGCAGCCTGACCAGCATGCCGGCGTTGCACAGCGACTGGTCGGAGTTGAACAACTACGGCGGACGACCATTGGCGGAGATTCTCTACACGTCGGAGCAAACCCTGCGCGAGCCGTTTCAGTGCGCCGTGTTAGCCCCCGGCGCGCCGCTGACGGCACTCTCCCATCGCTTCGCACCGCAGGCCAAACGCCTGCTGGCGCGGCGCTCGCGTTTCACCCGCAATGGCTCGCCGCTGTTGGTCAGTGAATGTTTTTTGCCCGCGTTCTGGGCGCGGGTCGAGTACGCCTCGGGCCTGAAATCCGCCTCATGAGTTGAAGCCTTGCGGGAGCCAGCTCCCGCAAGTTCAGAGCCGAATCACCGCTTCGATCTGGCTGATCGCCGGCGTCAATGCCTGCGCCAGTTGCTGGGCTTTGCAGGTGGGGTGCATGGTTCTCGACGAGCGCAGAAACAGCGGGTCATCAAAGCGCTTGCGCAACCGCGCGAGCGACCCGCTGATGGCCGGTTGTTTGACGTTCAGCCGCTCGGCCGTGCGCGATACGCTGCGTTCGCGAAACAACACCAGAAAGATGATGATCAGGTTCAGGTCGATATCCGCGAAGTTGTCTTCATTGAATAGCATGGTCACTTCCCTGTTTAGACCTGGAGGCCGGCGTGCAGACTGCCGCACGCCGGCCTCCAGGGATAATCACTGATCCGGGGCCAGGCGCAACTCGTCGTTCAGACGGTAGTAATTGCGATTGAAATAGACGAGGCCTTCCGTGGCTTCGCTGTGCTGCAGTTCGAGGATTTCACAGTAAAAAATGCTGTGAGTGCCGACCTCGTCGATCTTCGCGACGCGGCAGTCAAGGCTGACCAGCGCCTCGGCGATAACCGGCGAACCGGTCACCAGGGTCTGGCAGTTGACGCTGGAAAAGCGCTCCTGCATGGTCAGTTGCCGGTTGGCGAACGCCCCGGACGTCGACTGATGCCCACCGGTCAAGACGTTCACACACAGCACACCGTTGGTTTTGAAATGCTCGTGATTGGACGACGAGCGATTGACACACACCAGCAGCGTTGGCGGCGAATCCGTCACGCTGCACACCGCCGAAGCGGTAAACCCGAAACGCCCGGCAGGGCCATCGGTTGTGACGATGGTGACGGCACTCCCCAGCATCGCCATTGCATTACGAAACTCCGTTGAATCAACCACAGCGTCACCTCATTCCATGTAGGTCATTGGGAGCCGATCCGTTCTTCCTTGTCCGTTGTCGTTGTGCGAAAACGGTATCGGGCAACACGTTCGCTCTGGCGATATAGTACGTATGTATACGTACCTTGCAAGCTATTCCTTGTGCTTATTTTGCAGAAAAATATGCCAGCCTGATCGGTCGCCAGTGCTCTGTTCTCAAGTGTCAGACAAGGCCTGCAGCAGGGACTTGGCATACGCCGGCAACGTGTCGAATTCGCGGGCGCACAGCAGCAGTTTTCGTCGCGCCCACGGCTCGTTCAGCGCCAGGCTTTTCAACGATTGCGAGGGCGCGCGCTCGATGGCTGCCAGGGGCACGATGGCAATGCCTGCGCCCATCGCAACCATGCGCAGCACGCCATCAAAACCGTCGGCGCGGATGCGAATCTGCATCCGTGCGCCGGCGTGCAGCGCTTGCTCTTCCAGGTACACCGCCAGTGCGCTGTCGGCGCGCAGCCCGACGAAGTCGTGGCGCAAGGTGTCGCTGAAACTGACTTCGCTCAAGCCGGACAAAGGATGATCGCAGGGCAGGATCAGCACCAGTGGATCGTCGCGAAATGCTCGGGTTTGCAAATCGGTGGTGTCGACCGCGTCGGAAACGATGCCGATGTCCGCCGCGCCCTGGCGCAATGCGTGGGTAATGCGCGCGCTGGGCAGCTCCTGCAGATCGATGTCGAGATTGCGATGGTGTTGCAGGAATTCGGCGAGCACTTCCGGCAAGTATTCAGTGATCGCGGTGGTGTTGCACAGCAGGCGCACCTGGCCTTTGACACCTTGCGCGTAATCCGCCAGATCCTGCTGCATGCGTTCGGCCTGTTGCAGGAGCACGCGAGCATGTTGCGCCAGCGCGGTGCCGGCGGGTGTGGGGGTGACACCGCGACGGCCACGCTGGAGAAAATCAACGCCCAGCGAGGCTTCCATCGCACGGATTCTGGCGCTGGCGGCGGCGAGGGAAAGATGGCTGCGAGCGGCGCCGGCGGTGATGTTGCCGGTGTCGAGGATGTGCAGGTAGAGGCGCAGGTCGGTGAGGTCGAAGTGCATGTCGGCAGCCGGTTTTGTGGGGTTTAAGCAGGCCCCATCGCTGGCAAGCCAGCTCCCACAGGTTCAGCGTTGATCACAAGTTTTGTGCACGACACAAAACACTGTGGGAGCTGGCTTGCCAGCGATAAGGCCTTCAGCCTCTCGAAATTCCAGAGGCAGCCTCAGTATATGGCAGATTTTCACCCCGTCCCGACTGGCGCACAGTAACGCCATGAACACACTCGCAGACTTCTACCAGAATCTCGGCCTGACCCTGTCCTTGCTGGTCATCGCCACCTTCTTTCTCGCCGGCCTGATCAAAGGCATCATCGGCCTCGGCCTGCCCACCGTCGCCATGGGCCTGCTCGGTCTGGCTATGGCACCCTCGCAGGCAGCCGCGCTGTTGATCATCCCGTCGACGCTGACCAACCTCTGGCAACTGGCATTCGGCGGACATCTGCAAGGGCTGATCAAACGCCTTTGGCCGATGTTGCTGATGATCTTCCTTGGCACCGGCATCGGCACCTTGTGGATCGGCATGGCCGGCGGACATTGGGTGGTGCGCGGACTCGGCGCGGCGTTGTTGCTGTATGCGCTGAGCGGCTTGTTTCTGCCGACGCTCAGTGTAAAACCCCGCCATGAAGGCTGGCTTGGTCCGGTCTGTGGTTTGATCACTGGCATCATCACCTCCGCCACCGGCGTGTTCGTGATTCCGGCGGTGCCCTATCTGCAGGCGCTGGGTTTGAGCCGTGACGAACTGGTGCAGGCGCTTGGCCTGTCGTTCACCGTCTCGACCCTGGCGCTGGCCGGCGGCCTGCTCTGGCGTGGCGCACTCGGCGGCGGTGAATTGAGCGCCTCGTTGCTGGCGCTGATTCCGGCGGTGCTGGGCATGTTGCTCGGCCAATGGCTGCGGCAACGCATCAGCGCTGTGCAGTTCAAACGGGTTTTCTTCATCGGTCTGGGCGCGCTCGGCGCCCATTTTTTGATCAGCGCTTAGCTGAGGCTGCGCTGAGCATGTCGATCGGGCGGATATCGAAATCGCGCTCCAGATAGTCCATGCGCTCGGCGAAAAATGCCTTCATGTGCGGCAGGTTCGAGTGCACATCCAGGTGCGCCTGGCTCTCCCAGATCTCGTAAAAGATAAACAGCGACGGATCTTCCTTGTCGCGCAGCATGTGGTATTCGATGCAACCAGGCTCGGCGCGGCTCGGTTCGACATAGGCGCGAAACAGCTCCTCAAAAGCCTCGGATTTTTCCGGGCGGGTCTTGGCGTGCAGGATAAAACCCTGGCGTTCACTCATCTCAAATACCTCCTCAAATGCAGATGGCCGCGCATGCTATGGCAATAATCGGCATTCGATTCGTGCTTTTCAGTCAAATGTATTTTGCGTAATCACGGCTTATTCCGCGCGAGGCGGACCGTTAATCTGCCGCCATTCCAGTTTCCCTTCTCACTCCAGCCCAATGGCTGCGCCGAGGTTTTGTCATGAAAAAAGTGCTGTTGCTCAATGGCGGTAAAAAATTTGCTCACTCAGACGGTCGCTACAACGCCACCCTGCACGAAGCTGCGCTGAGCGTGCTTGATCGTGGCGGGCTCGATGTTAAAACCACTTTCATCGACGAGGGTTACGACGTCGCGGAAGAAGTGGCCAAATTCCTCTGGGCCGACGTGATCATTTATCAGATGCCGGGCTGGTGGATGGGCGCACCGTGGACGGTGAAAAAATACCTCGACGAAGTCTTCACCGAAGGCCACGGCAGCCTCTACGCCAGCGATGGCCGCACCCGTTCCGATGCGTCGCAGAAGTACGGCAGCGGCGGTCTGATTCAGGGCAAGCAATACATGCTGTCGCTGACCTGGAACGCACCGCAGCAAGCGTTCGATGACCCGACTGATTTCTTCGAGGCCAAAGGTGTTGATGCGGTGTACTTCCCGTTCCACAAGGCCAACGAATTTTTGGGCATGACCGCATTGCCGACGTTCTTGTGCGTGGACGTGATGAAACGCCCGAACATCGAGGGTGATGTGGCGCGTTACGAGCAGCATCTGACCGAGGTTTTTGGCCTTAAGGCTTGAGGCTGCCACCTGTGCCCAGGGGATTAATCTGGGGTTATGGGTTTTATTGTGGTGAAGAGATTTATTGTTGAGGGGATGTACCTGTGGTGGTGGGATTTATTGTGGCGAGGGGATTTATCCCCGATGGGTCGCGCAGCGGCCCCGCGCTTGATCCTGAAACAGAGCGGGCCTGCTGCGCAGTCCATCGGGGATAAATCCCCTCGCCACAAGTAGATCTCTGTGGACAGAAAATTCCCCACCCGCCCAAGCCATTCTTTCACCACAATACAGGGGTGATGACCATCCTAAGGGACACCCGTGAAAGCCAGATCCGATGAGTTGCAGATTTTCGTCTGCGTGATCGAATGCGGTTCCATCTCCGCCGCCGCCGAGCAAGTCGGCCAGACGCCGTCGGCCGTCAGCCGCACGCTGTCGAAGCTGGAAGCCAAGCTCGACACCACGCTGATCAACCGCACCACGCGGCGCATGGACCTGACCGAAGAGGGCAAATACTTCTTTGAACACGCCAAGCTGATTCTCGATCAGATGGATCAACTCGAAGAACGTCTGTCCTCGCGCCAGCAAACCCCGTCCGGACGTCTGCGCATCAACGCCGCGTCGCCGTTCATGCTCCACGCGGTGGTCCCCTACATCGACGAGTTTCGCCGGCTCTATCCGGACATCCAGCTCGAACTCAACAGCAATGACCTGATCATTGACCTGCTGGAACAAAGCACCGACATCGCCATCCGCATCGGCACCCTCGCCGATTCGACGTTGCACGCGCGTTCGCTCGGTTGCAGTCCGCTGCTGATCGTCGCCAGCCCTGCGTATCTGGAAAAGCACGGCGCGCCGCAGCAAGTCGCCGATCTGAGCGAACACACCTTGCTCGGCTTCACTCAGAACGAAGGCCTCAACCAATGGCCGCTGCGCTACGTGCACGGCGACCGTTGGCCAATCACCCCGGCGATCAGCGCCTCCAGTGGCGAGACCGTGCGTCATCTGGCGCTGGAAGGGCAGGGCATCGCTTGCCTGTCGCACTTCATGACCATCGACGACATCCGTGCCGGGCGTTTGAAAGTCCTGCTCGGCGAATTCAACAGCGGTTATCGCCAGCCGATCAATGCGGTGTACTACCGTAACTCGCAATTGGCGCTGCGCATTCAGTGCTTCCTCGACTTCATCCAGAGCAAACTCGCCGCCTACGCCAGCGCCGATTTCAAGGGCTGATTCGTGACCTCTGCGCAAGAGTGAATTGGCCGAGGGCCGGTTTTTCCCCCGGGCTCACGGGCCGATACTCGTCCCATCACTTACTTACGCAGGGAGTTACTCCATGAACGTATTCGTCACCGGCGCTGCCGGTTTTATCGGCGGCTCGATCGCTACCGGTCTGGTTCAGGCCGGGCATAACGTCACCGGGCTGGTGCGCAGCACCGAACAGGCTGCTGAGCTGAAAGCACTCGGCATTACCCCGGTCATCGGCACCCTCGACGACAAAGCACTGCTCGCCGAACAGGCCCGCGCTGCCGACGCCGTGATCAACGCCGCCAGCAGCGACCATCGCGGTGCCGTCGAAGCCTTGCTTGATGCCTTGCGCGGTACCAACAAAGTCTTTCTGCACACCAGCGGTTCGAGCATCGTCGGCGACGCGTCGGGCGGTAAATCCAGCGACGTCATCTACTTTGAAGACAACCTGCCGGAGCCGACCGTCGACAAGGCCGCACGCGTGGCCATCGACAACCTGATCCTCGCCGCGGCAAAGGATGGCGTGTATTCCGCCGTCATCTGCAACACGCTGATCTACGGCCACAGCCTGGGCGTCAATCGCGACAGCGTGCAATTGCCGCGACTGCTCAAACAGGCGCGCAAAAGCGGCGTGGTGCGCCACGTCGGCACAGGCCAGAACATCTGGTCCAACGTGCACACCGAAGACGTCGTCGCCCTCTACCTGCTGGCGCTGACCAAAAACGTCCCGGGCACGTTCTACTTCGTCGAAAGCGGCGAAGCGTCGTTTATCGACATGACCACCGCCATGGGCCAAGCGCTGAACCTGGGCCAACCGCAAGACTGGCCATTGAAAGACGCCGAAGCCGAATGGGGCTACGAAATGGCCAACTACGGCCTCGGCTCCAACAGCCGAGTGCGCGGCAAACATGCGCGCGAACTGCTGGGCTGGGCGCCGAAACGCACGTCAGTGGTTGAATGGATTCGTAACGAAATGGTGTGAGTCCTACACCAACCCTTGTAAACACCACCGAACCTGTGGGAGCTGGCTTGCCAGCGATAGCGGTTCACCAGTCAGCATCCAAGTTGAATGTGCAGCCGTCATCGCTGGCAAGCCAGCTCCCACAGGTTATCCGCGTTGCACCTGACGCAATGCAATCAAACTGTAGGAGCAAAGCTTGCTCGCGAAAGCGCTGTGTCAGTCGATAGAAATGTCGAATGTGGCACCGTCTTCGCGAGCAAGCTCGGCTCCTACAGGTCTTGTGTGGGTATGAAAATTCGCTGGGTGGATTTTCATTAATCACGACAAGACATATCCATTTGCGACATCCCTTACCTCTCCACGAAAATTACTTTCATTCGGTTTGAAATCTCGATCTCGAAATGATTTATGAGTTTCACAACCCATTCGAACGTGACCCTTTCGAGGAGTACCGCATGACGCCTGACTTCGGCTATTGGCTGCTGGTGTATGCCGCCGTTGCCATCATCGCGCTGATCGTGTTGATCGCCCGTTACCGGCTCAATCCGTTCATCGTCATTACCCTGATTTCCATCGGCCTGGCGCTGGTCGCGGGGATGCCGCCGTCGGGTGTGGTAGGGGCGTATGAGGCCGGGGTGGGCAAGACGCTGGGGCATATTGCGCTGGTGGTTGCGCTGGGGACGATGCTTGGCAAGATGATGGCCGAGTCCGGCGGCGCCGAGCAGTTGGCGCGCACGCTGATCGATAAATTCGGTGAAAAGAATGCGCACTGGGCGATGGTCTGCATTGCGTTTCTGGTCGGTTTGCCGCTGTTCTTCGAGGTCGGTTTTGTGTTGCTGGTGCCGATTGCGTTCACCGTGGCGCGGCGCGTGGGTGTGTCGATTCTGATGGTCGGTTTGCCGATGGTCGCCGGCCTGTCGGTGGTGCATGCGCTGGTGCCGCCGCACCCGGCGGCGATGCTCGCTGTGCAGGCTTATCAGGCGTCGGTCGGGCAAACCTTGCTGTATGCGATCGCCATCGGCATTCCGACGGCGATTATCGCCGGCCCCCTGTACGCCAAATTCATCGTGCCGCGCATTCACTTGCCGGCGGATAACCCGCTGGAAAAACAATTCCTCGACCGCGAACCGCGCGACAAGCTGCCGGGTTTCGGCATCACCATGGCGACCATTCTGTTGCCGGTGGTGTTGATGTTGATCGGCGGTTGGGCCAACCTGATTTCCACGCCGGGCGGCGGTTTCAACCAGTTCCTACTGTTCATCGGCAACTCGGTGATCGCGCTGTTGCTGGCGACGTTGCTGAGTTTCTGGACTCTGGGTATCGCCCAGGGTTTCAGCCGTGAATCGATTCTCAAATTCACCAACGAATGCCTGGCGCCAACGGCCAGTATCACTTTGCTGGTCGGCGCTGGCGGCGGTTTGAACCGCATTCTGGTCGACGCTGGTGTGACCGATCAGATCGTCGGCCTCGCTCACGAATTCCACCTGTCGCCGCTGATCATGGGCTGGCTGTTCGCAGCGCTGATGCGCATCGCTACAGGCTCGGCGACCGTGGCCATGACCACCGCGTCCGGCGTGGTCGCGCCGGTGGCCATTGGTCTGGGATATCCACACCCTGAGCTGTTGGTGCTGGCGACCGGCGCCGGCTCGGTTATCTTTTCCCACGTCAACGACGGCGGCTTCTGGTTGATCAAGGAATACTTCAACATGACGGTCGCCCAGACTTTCAAGACCTGGACCGTGCTCGAGACGCTGATCTCGCTGGTCGCTTTCGGCCTGACCGTCGGCCTTTCTTACCTGCTGTAACCGGAGCCCGCCGCCCATGGACATCCTCTACCAGATCCGCGCCCGTCAGGATTCCTTCAGCGCCGGCGAAGGCCGTATCGCCCGGCTGATGCTCGACGATGTCGGTTTCGCCGCCAGCGCCAGCCTCGAAGACCTCGCGCAACGCGCCGAAGTCAGCACCGCCACGCTGTCGCGTTTCGCCCGCACCGTCGGCTGTCGCGACCTGCGTGATCTGCGTCTGCAACTGGCTCAGGCCAGCGGCGTTGGCAGCCGCTTTCTAGACCCGGCGGGCACGCCTGAACAGTCGGCGTTCTACGGGCAGATCGTCGGCGACATCGAAACCACGCTGCGCCAGCATCTTGCCGGATTCGACGAATCACGCTTCGCCGATGCAGTGAGATTGCTCGGCCAGGCGCGGATGATTCACGCCTTCGGCATGGGCGGTTGCTCGACGCTGTGCAGCGATGAATTGCAGGTGCGGCTGGTGCGCCTCGGCTATCCGATTGCGGTGTGTCATGACGCGGTGATGATGCGCGTCACCGCCGCCAGCCTCAACGCCGAGCAAGTGGTCATCGTCTGCTCGCTGACCGGCATCACCCCGGAGCTTTTGGAAACGGTCGAACTGGCGCGCAACTACGGCGCGCGCATTCTCGCCATCACCCGCGCCGACTCGCCGCTGGCCGAACTGGCCGACATCGTCCTGCCGCTGCAAGGTGCGGAAACCTCGTTCATCTACAAACCGACGGCGGCGCGCTACGGCATGCTGCTCGCCATCGACGTGCTCGCGACCGAGCTGGCGCTGGCCAATCCTGAAGACAATCAAGAACGTCTGCGGCGGATCAAACTGGCCCTCGACGAATACCGTGGCGGCGACGACCACCTGCCGCTGGGAGACTGACATGTTGTACGACACCCTGATTCGCAATGCCCTGATCATCGATGGCAGCAACGTGCCCGGTTACCGCGCCGATGTGGCGATTCGCGAGGGCCGCATCGAGCGTATCGGTGACTTGCACGACGCCACGGCGACCGAAGAAATCGACGCCACCGGCCGCGTGCTGGCGCCGGGTTTTATCGACGTGCACACCCACGACGACACGGTGGTGATTCGTCAGCCAGAGATGCTGCCAAAACTCAGCCAAGGCGTGACCACGGTGATTGTCGGCAACTGCGGGATCAGCGCCTCGCCCGTGAGTTTGAAAGGCAATCCGCCGGACCCGATGAACCTGCTTGGCACGGCGGCGGAGTTTGTTTATCCACGTTTTAGCGATTACCGCGCGGCGGTTGAAGCGGCGAATACCACGCTGAACGTCGCCGCATTGATCGGCCACACGGCGCTGCGCAGCAATCATCTGGATGACCTGTTGCGCACCGCGACTCCGGAAGAAATCACGGCGATGCGCGAGCAATTGCGTGAAAGCCTTGAGGACGGTGCGTTAGGTTTATCCACAGGTCTGGCCTACGCTAGCGCTTACAACGCGTCCACCGATGAAGTCATGCAACTGACTGAAGAACTCACGGCATTCGGCGCGGTGTACACCACCCATTTGCGCAGCGAGTTCGCGCCGGTTCTGGAAGCGATGGATGAAGCTTTTCAAATCGGTCGACATGCGAAATCGCCAGTGATCATTTCCCACCTCAAATGTGCAGGCGTGGGTAACTGGGGGCGCAGTCCCGAGCTGCTCGCATCATTGGAAGAAGCCGCGAAAACCCACCCGGTCGGCTGCGATTGTTACCCGTATGCGGCGAGTTCTTCGACGCTGGATCTGAAGCAAGTCACCGACGCCCATCGCATCACCATCACCTGGTCGACGCCGCACCCGGAAGTCAGCGGTCGCGACCTGATCGACATCGCTGCGGAATGGAATCTGCCGTTGCTTGATGCCGCGAAACGCTTGCAACCGGCGGGGGCTGTTTACTACGGCATGGACGAGGCGGATGTACGAAGAATCCTCGCGCATCCGTTGTCGATGGTCGGTTCTGACGGACTGCCGGAAGATCCGTTCCCGCATCCACGCCTGTGGGGCGCTTTCCCACGGGTGTTGGGCCATTTCAGTCGCGATGTCGGCCTGTTTCCGCTGCACACCGCCGTACACAAGATGACCGGGTTGTCGGCGGCACGGTTTGGTTTGAAGGAGCGCGGCGAGATTCGTGAAGGCTATTGGGCGGATCTGGTGTTGTTCGACCCGGCGACCGTGCGTGATGTCGCCGATTTCAACGATCCACAAAGAGCGGCGCAGGGCATTGACGGGGTTTGGATTAACGGCGTTTTGAGTTACCACGATGGGCAGGCAAATGGGCGCAGGGAAGGGCGGTTTCTGGCGCGCGAAGGTGATTTACGCAAAGGATTTCATCAGGCGAAATCCCCCCTGTAGGAGCTGCCGAAGGCTGCGATCTTTTGATCCATATCTCATAGTGGCACTGTGCAATTAAAGATTGTCGACACCAAGCCGAAGTGCTGACATCCAGCCCAACTACACTGTCGGGCCAACCAGTCAGGGAGCACCCCATGAGCTTCGGCAAAACCACCCCGATCCTGCGGATCTTCGATGAAGCCAAAGCCGTTGAATTCTACGTCGACTTCCTCGGCTTCAAGATCGACTGGCAGCACCGTTTCGAAGCGAATTTCCCGTTGTATCTGCAGGTGTCTCGCGGTGAGTGCGTGTTGCATTTGTCCGAACATCACGGCGATGCGAGCCCGGGTTCGGCGCTGCGTATTGAGACGGATGAGCTGGAGGTGTTTCAGCAGCAATTGATCGCCAAGGACTACAAGTTCTCGCATCCGCAGATTCAGGCGATGCCGTGGGGGAGTCAGGACATGACCATTGCGGATCCGTTTGGTAATCGGTTGGTGTTTACCAACGCGATTTGTCTCTGAGCTGAAAAGCCCCTCACCCTAGCCCTCTCCCGGAGGGAGAGGGCTGGGGTGAGGGGAACATGACACACCGCAAAAAGAAGCCCGCCATCCAACCCTTCGGGTTGGCCGGCGGGCTCTTGCGTTACTCGGTCGGCACTAACTGGTCCAGCACGCGATTGACCGCCATTTCCGCCACCATCACCACTTGCGCAATGCCCTGCAAAGTTTTGCGATGGGTGCCTTCAACCTGCGCGGCATGGTTGTTGAGCATGACGGTGGCCGAGCCAAGGGTTTCGCTGGCGTCGGTCAGCAGGGATTCGGTGTTCGCCGCGGGGTTGGCCATGTACAGCGTGTTAGGCGAATAGGGCGTGGCCATGAGGTCGGCGTTCGTCGGACCGAGGTAGTGGTCGAGCGCGCGCTCGGCGGCTTCGTGGAATTTCTTTGAGTCGGGGGATTCGTAGGGGGATGCCGGGTCGGTGGCCGGCGGGTTTGGCGTAACTTTGAACATTAACCAGATCCTCAAATTAAGCTGGCCACCGCTTCTCTACTAAAAGAAGTGGAGGCAGCTATGCGCAGGTTAGTAGACCGGGGATCTGGGAAACCGGCGCGCCCGAGGGCGCCCTACGCACAGCCACCATAACGTTCAGGCAAGACCCGATTGCTTGATGAGCTATACGCCCCAAATATTCCGGGCTACTAAACCCGATCACTGGAAATCAGTGACGCAATCAAGTTACGCAGCATGCTCAGGGCGCACAAGCCGGCGGATTCTGGCGTAGGCGTAGGTTATGGCGCAAGGATTTGTGGGCTGTTTCGCGTAACGCCGGGTGTCCTTAAACAGCTGCGCTGCAGGATGTTTAATGCGCTCAGGTATCGAAGATTTGCTTGTAGGAATTGTGGGCTGCAACTGACGCCATCGCTGGCAAGCCAGCTCCCACAGTGTTTTGTGTCGTGCATAAAATTTGTGATCACCGCTGAACCTGTGGGAGCGGGCTTGCCAGCGATGACGCCGGCTCATTCACCCCCGATGCAACTGCCGAAACTCCCCCGGCGGCATCCCGCGTCGGCTCTTGAACGTACGGTGAAACGACCTCGGTTCGGTAAACCCCAGATACTGCGCAATGTCCTGAATCGGCAACGTACTGTTGAGCAAATAATGCTCCGCCAGCTCCTGGCGCAAATCATCGAGAATCTGCTGATACGACGTCCCCGCCTGATGCAGTTGCCGCTGCAACGTACGCACCGACACCGCCAGATGCTCGGCCACCTGTTCCTTGCGCGGCAAGCCTTCCTTAAGCAACTGCCGCAGAATGTTCTTCACCTGCTGCTCCAGCGACGCATCCTCCAGCGTCGCCATCAATCCCAGCGCATGTTCTTCCAGCGTTCGCAGTAACTGCGCATCCGCCTGACGCAGCGGCAACTGCAAATACGCCAGCGGCACAACCAGCGCCGAATACGCCTGATCAAACACCACCGGGCAATCGAAAAACGCCTCGTACTGCGCAGGCGTCGCCTCGGCCGGGCACGAGTGTTCGAGCCACACAGCGGCCGGCGACATCTGCGTGTCGGCGATCCAGCGTGCATATTGCAGCCATGAACCGAGCACATTTTCCACCAGATGCCGGCGAATCCGTGGGCGCTGATAACGGCATGTCCAGATCAAATGCACGTGGCCATCCAGCACTTCAGCGCGACTCACGCCCATGTCGCCAACGAGTTTTTCGAACGGCATGATCCGGCTCATCGCATCGCCCAACGTAGCGCAGTTCATGGTGATGTAGCCGAGCACGCTCCACGAATTGGGCAGGACGAAATTCGCCGCGTTGAGCCCGAACAACGGATCCCCCGAATGCTCGCAGAAATAATCCAGCAAGCGTTCATGCGCCTCACCGGGCAAACGCAGGGTGTTGTCGCTCAACTGCTGCGCCTGCAAACCCGCCGCCGCCAACGCCGGTTCGACGGCCATGCCCAGTTGCTCGGCATGGCGCAGGTATTTGAGCAGCGGCGGAACCGAGGTGAAGCCAAGCGATTGCATGATCCCATTCCTTTGATCAACGGCGGCGAGGGCGAACGAATAGCCTGAAAGGTAATTTGAAACCCCGACTAAAGTAAATGGCTGACGCTTGCGCGACGTTTGACTCAATTGGCTACACGAACTGGCCGGATGCGACCGTGACACTTTGCGGCCGCTGGCTAGTATGGGGGCCTGAAATATCACTGATCTGACGGCAAAAAAGGACACACGCATGCGACGCTGGAACGGCTGGGGAGATGCAACCACGGTGGTCGAACTGCCGGCCCAGGGCGCGGAGTTTCTTCATGAACGACTGGGCGAGGGGCGCGCGCTGCCCGATGCCACGCTTGAAGCGGCATTGGCGCGTGTGCCGGCCTCGCGGTTGTCGGCGCGCACGTTGTACAGCGTTGATGCTCATGATCGTTTGTTGCATGCGCGGGGCCAGAGCCTGCCGGACTGGCTGGCGTTGCGCGAAGGTGCGCTGGGCAATTATCCCGATGCGGTGGCGTTTCCCGAGACCGCTGAACATATTCGCCAATTGCTGGCGCTCGCCCACGAACAGGACTTGTGCCTGATCCCGTATGGCGGCGGCACCTCGGTGGCCGGGCACATCAATCCGCCGGATTCAGCGCGGCCAGTGGTGACGGTGTCGCTGGCGCGGATGAATCGCCTGATCGATCTCGACGAACAAAGCCTGCTGGCAACGTTCGGCCCCGGTGCGAGTGGCCCGCAGGTGGAAAGTCAGTTGCGTGCGCGGGGCTACACGCTGGGGCATTTCCCGCAGTCGTGGGAGTTGTCGACGTTGGGCGGTTGGGTTGCCAGTCGTTCCAGCGGTCAGCAGTCGTTGCGCTATGGTCGGATCGAGCAATTGTTTGCGGGCGGAACCTTGGAAACCTTTGCCGGACCTTTGGAAATTCCAACTTTCCCGGCTTCGGCTGCCGGACCCGATTTGCGCGAAGTGGTGCTCGGTTGCGAGGGCCGTTTCGGGATCATTTCCGAGGTCAAAGTGCGGGTCAGTGCATTGCCTGCTGATGAGCGTTTCTACGGTGTGTTTCTCCCCGATTGGCCGCAGGCTCTCAGAGCCATTCGCCAATTGGCCCAGGCACGCGTACCGCTGTCGATGCTGCGCCTGTCCAATGCGGTAGAAACCGAAACGCAACTGGCACTGGCCGGTCACCCGCAACAAATCGCCTGGCTGGAAAAGTATCTGAAGCTAAGGGGGGCAGCAGAGGGCAAATGCCTGCTGACCTTCGGCGTCACCGGTAATCGTAGGCAAAACGCATTGTCGCTGGCGCAGGCGCGGCTACATCTCAAGGCCTTCGGCGGCATATTCACCGGCACCTTGCTCGGCAAGAAGTGGGCGCAGAACCGCTTCCGTTTCCCTTACCTGCGCGAGAACCTGTGGAACGCCGGTTACGTCGTCGACACCCTGGAAACCGCCACCGACTGGAGCAACGTCGACAACCTGCTCAACCTCATCGAAAACAGCCTGCGCGAGGCCTTGGCCGCCGAAGGCGAACGCGTGCATGTCTTCACCCACTTGTCCCACGTCTACGGTGAAGGTTCGAGCATCTACACCACTTACGTGTTTCGCCCGGCGGCTGACTATCCGGCAACGCTGGCACGCTGGAAAGCGCTCAAACACGCGGCCAGCCAGACCATCGTCGACAACCACGGCACCATCAGTCACCAGCACGGCGTCGGCAAGGATCACGCGCCGTACCTGTTGCGTGAGAAGGGCGCACTGGCGATGGATACCTTGCAGGCGCTGAGCAAACACTTCGATCCGGCCGGGCGCCTCAACCCCGGCACGCTGTTGCCGGAGTGACGGCCATGAGTCAGGACTGGAACGCTGAATGGCGCCAGCAGGTTCTGCCAACACTGGCAGATGAAACCTGGGATTTGATCGTCATCGGCGGCGGCATCAGCGGCGCCGGCATCCTGCGTGAAGCGGCGCGTCGTGGCTGGCGCTGCCTGTTGCTGGAACAGCGCGATTTCGCCTGGGGCACCTCCAGTCGATCATCTAAAATGGTCCATGGCGGTTTGCGTTATATCGCCAAGGGGCAGTGGCGCCTGACCCGTGATTCGGTGCGCGAGCGTCAGCGCTTGCTCGACGAAGCGCCGGGGCTGGTCGAGCCGATGAGTTTCATGATGCCGCACTATCGCGGCGGCTTTCCCGGGCCTCGGGTGTTGGGTGGATTGCTGAGCGTTTATGACGCCTTGGCGGGGCGGCGCAGCCATCGTTTTCATGATGCACAACAGCTTCGATATCTGGCGCCGGGCGTGAAGGAGAACGACTTGCTTGGCGGCACCAGTTTTGTCGATGCGCTGACCGATGATGCGCGGCTGGTGATGCGTGTGTTGAGCGAGGCGCGGGCCGATGGTGCTGTCGTGGTTAACGGCGTTCGCGTCGAACATTTGCTGCGAAAAAACGGACGGGTGTACGGCGTTCAGATCGAAGATTGTGAGGCCGGCGCGACCCTGCAACTGCGCTGTGGCGTGCTTGCTGTGGCCACCGGCGCATGGGCTGAACGCTTGCGGCCGACGGAAGCACCACGGCTACTACGGCCATTGCGCGGCAGTCATTTGTTGCTGCCGAGCTGGCGTTTGCCAGTGGCGCAGGCGTTCACGTTTCTGCATGAACGCGACCGGCGTCCGGTGTTCGTTTTTCCTTGGGAAGGCGCGACGGTGGTGGGCACCACGGATCTTGATCATCGCGAGGAACTGGATCAGAGCGCGAGCATCACTGGCGAAGAACTCGACTACCTGCTGGCGGCCTGCACACAACAATTTCCCGGCGCAGAAGTGACGGCGAATGATGTGTTGTCGACCTGGTCCGGCGTGCGTCCGGTGGTAGGCAGCGCAGGTGCGCATCTAGACAAACCGTCGAACGAAACCCGTGAACATGTGCTGTGGCAGGAGCCGGGTTGCGTGACACTGGCCGGCGGCAAACTGACCACGTTTCGCCCGCAAGCCATTGAAGTGCTCAAGGCCTGCGCGGACATGCTCGACCGTCCCTTCGTCGACGATGCCGCGCCGGTGTTTGCGGCTGTGCCTGCGCTGGCAATCCCTGAATTGAGCAGCAATCAATGGCGACGCTTGGCCGGACGGCATGGCCGAAGCCTGCCTAGGCTGGCGCAACTGATCAACGATATCGGCCACGAAACGGTCGGCGCCACGGACACCTTGTGGGCGGAACTGGCCTTCGCCTGCGAAGCGGAAATGGTTCTGCACCTCGACGATCTGCTGTTGCGCCGCACGCGTCTCGGCCTGTTGTTGCCACTCGGTGGCGAAGATTATTTCGCCGCCATCCGCCAGCTCTGCCAGCCACGACTCGGCTGGAGCGACGAACACTGGCAGCAGGAAATTCAGCGTTATCGGGCGTTGTGGCAACGCCATCACGGTCTGCCGGATGCCACGCCTTGATGCCCCTTGAAGAGAGCTCCATGGATAACCACCCGAACAAGCGTTACCTGCTGGCCATCGACAACGGCACCCAGAGCGTGCGCGCGTTGCTCTTCGATTTGCAGGGCAATTTGCTCGGCAAAGGCAAGGTTGAATTGCAGGCGTATTACTCGACGCAACCGGGTTGGGCCGAGCAGGATCCTGAGTATTACTGGGCGAAACTCGGCGAGGCGTGTCAGCAAGTCTGG
Organism: Pseudomonas sp. PB103; assembly: GCF_009764635.1. NCBI lineage: Bacteria > Pseudomonadati > Pseudomonadota > Gammaproteobacteria > Pseudomonadales > Pseudomonadaceae > Pseudomonas > Pseudomonas sp. PB103. The sequence goes on from NZ_RWIL01000036.1 coordinate 50,333, forward strand.
GCTCAGACCGGCATTGATCGTTCGCAGATAGCCGGGGTGTCGCTGACCACTCAGCGCGGTACGGTGATCAATGTCGATGCGGAGGGCAAACCGCTGCGCCCGGCAATTTTGTGGCTTGATCAGCGACAGAGTGAAGTCGAGGGCGGGATCAAAGGGCCGTGGGGCTGGCTGTTCAAACTGGTCGGTGCGCAGGGCACGGTGGATTATTTCCGCGCCCAGGCTGAGGCGAACTGGATTGCGCAGCATCAGCCAGAGGTGTGGGCGGCGACCGACAAGTTTTTGCTGCTGTCGGGGTTTCTCACCCATCGATTGTGCGGGCGTTTTGTCGACTCGGTGGGTTGCTGCGTCGGCTACCTGCCGTTCGACTTCAAACGCCTGAAATGGGCCGCGCCGAGTGACTGGAAATGGCAGGCGCTGGCGGTACGTCCGGAGCAATTGCCGACCCTGCACAAACCCGGTGAAACCCTCGGCTACATCACCGCTGAAGCCGCTCGCCACACCGGCATTCCCGAGGGCTTGCCGCTGATTGCGGCGGGCGCCGACAAGGCTTGTGAAGTGGTTGGTGCCGGCGTGGTCGACGCGGGCACGGTGTGCCTGTCTTACGGCACCACGGCGACGATCACCAGCACCCGTTCGCGCTATCTGGAAATCGTCCCGTTGATTCCGCCGTACCCGTCAGCGGTGCCTGATCAGTACAACTGCGAGGTGATGATTTATCGCGGTTACTGGATGGTCAGTTGGTTCAAAAACGAGTTCGGCTTGCGCGAGATGCAGCAGGCCAAAGAGCAGGGCATCGAGCCGGAGCAGCTGTTCGATGCGCTGGTCGATGCGGTGCCGCCGGGGTCGATGGGCCTGATGCTGCAACCGTACTGGTCGCCGGGGATTCGCGAGCCGGGCGTGGAAGCGAAAGGCGCGATGATCGGCTTCGGCGATGTGCACACCCGCGCGCATATTTACCGGGCGATTCTTGAAGGATTGGCGTATGCCCTGCGCCAGGGCATGGAGAATATCGAGCGGCGTTCAAAGGTTACGGTGAAGCGCCTGCGCGTGGCCGGTGGCGGTTCGCAGAGCGATGCGGCGATGCAGCTCACGGCAAATATTTTCGGCCTGCCGGCGGAGCGACCGCATGTCTACGAAGCATCTGGCCTGGGTGCGGCGATCTGCTGTGCGGTGGGGTTGGGATTGCACGCAGATTTCCCCACGGCCATCGCGGCAATGACCCGAGTAGGCGCGGTCTTCCACCCCCAACCCGAGGCACAAAAAATCTACGAGCAATTGTACAAAGACGTCTACCTGCGCATGTACCGCCAACTCAAACCGCTGTACCAAAGCATCCGCAAAATCACCGGCTACCCCGCCTGAAAAGCACACCTCAATTCCCCCTGTAGGAGCTGCCGAAGGCTGCGATCTGTTGATCTTGTTTTTCAAGATCAACATCAAAAGATCGCAGCCTTCGGCAGCTCCTACATAAATCGTATCGTGATCTGAAATGGCGTACCGCCAACTCAAACCGCTGTACCAAAGCATCCGCAGAATCACCGGCTACCCCGCCTGAAAATCCTCAAAAATCCCCCTGTAGGAGCTGCCGAAGGCTGCGATCTGTTGATCTTGTTTTTCAAGATCAACACCAAAAGATCGCAGCCTGCGGCAGCTCCTACATAAATCGTATCGTGATCTGAAATGGCGTACCGCCAGCTCAAACCGAACTACCAAAGCATCCGCAAAATCACCGGCTACCCCGCCTGAAAAACACACCACAATTCCCCTGTAGGAGCTGCCGAAGGCTGCGATCTGTTGATCTTGTTTTTCAAGATCAACATCAAAAGATCGCAGCCTGCGGCAGCTCCTACATAAACCGTGTTGAGATTTGAATTGGCGCCATCGGAGACTTTTTCTGGTGAGATCGGACAGTGTCAGCGGCGAGGTCGGTTGTTAGGCTCATCCCCCACGGCACCTCCAATAAGAACCACAAGCAATGAAGCTGACCTTCCTCCTGTTGCTGCTTTGTGCAACGGCCCCGAGCGCCTGGGGCTGGTCGAACCATACGGTGGGCAGCTATCTGGCGTTGCAGGATCTGCCGGCCTTGCGCGACGCGCCACAGGTCGAAGTCGAGCCGCTGGAAGCCTTTCTTGCGCAGCAATACCAGGCCGTGAGTGCGCTGCTGGAGGAACAGGAAACCTTCGCCCGCGAACACTTCGTCCAATATCCACCACGCCCCGACGCGCTGAAATTACCCGCCACGCCGAGTGACAATCTGCGCCACGACTTCCTCACGGCATTGCGCATCAATCCCGAGATTTACCTGGCGATGGTCATCCAGCCATTGCCCGGCAAAGACCTGGCCGAGCGCGAGCATTTGCAGGCCAATCAAGTCATGGTCGAACAAACCCTCTCACCGTGGAATCGCGAGCGCTTCATCGTTGTCGCCGACCACGAAAAAGTCGCGCCGCTTGCGGTGCTGGCCAGCGCCGCTGATGAGCCGGATTACGGCCACGACATCAACCTGTTCAGCGACAACCCCGGTGCAGTCGGCGCGGTCTATGGCTTCGGCCCGCAGCCGTTCGGCGATGCGCGTTTCCAGTACAGCTCGCAGGCGCCGTTTCACATGGGCTTCTTCCATGAAAGCGCGGTGGTCTACGCGGCCGCCGGTTTCCTCGAACGCAGTTGGCCGGACTGGCGCGCGTATCAATACATGGGTCTGGCGCGCCTGGCGTTTGCCAGCGGTCATCGGTACTGGGGCTATCGCTTTCTCGGCTGGGGCCTGCACCACATTCAGGACCTGACCCAGCCCTATCACGCCAAGCCATTGCCGGGCGTCGACCTCGCCAATCTCCTGCTGTTGGAAGGTAAGGCCATCGCCGGATTCGCGGAGGATAAACAGGCCTCCATCGAGCGCGTCGCCACGCGGCACATGGAAGTGGAGAAGTACCAGTCGACGTGGCTGCGCCGTTTGCTGCGCGCCGGCCAGCCGCATCCGATGCTCGACGCTTACGCCGATGTCGCCCGAGACAAAAGCTATCCGCCGTACTCGGTCGACTACCTGCGCGAAGTGGTCAGCGCCGAGTCCGTCAATGACTCCGCAGCGTTTGATGAAGCCATCGGGCAGTGGCTTGAGACCGCACCAGCGACCAGTGATTTCAGCAGCGGCAACCAACTGCAGCGGGAAAATTTCGATCACCCGGCTCTCAACCAGCAACTGTTCAAGCTGCTGGGACATTTCGGCGCGCACAGCCGGATCTACGTCAGCGCGGGATTGGCGCCCTAGCCACCGCGACAGGACAAAAAACAATAAAAAACAGGGAAGGAGGAACACATGATCAACACTCGATTGCGCCTGACGGGCGCCGCGCTCCCCGGTGTCGGCCTGGCCGGGCTGCTGCAACTGTGCGCAGTCGATGGCGCGCACGCGGTGGAATTCAGCGTGCTCGACAAACAGGTCACCGGCTCGTTCGACACGACCTTGTCCTACGGTCGTTTGTGGCGGGTGCAGGGTCGCGATAAAAGCAACGATGACGTCAACACCAACGACGGCAATCGCAACTTCGACACCGGGCTGGTTTCCGAGGTGTACAAGATCACCTCCGAGCTTGAGGCCAACTACCAGAACTACGGCGTGTTCATGCGCGGCACTGCGTTCTACGACACGCAACTGATGGACAAACGCAACAATTACTACGACAACAACAGCCCCTCGCAACCGAGCCAAAGCTACCCGCAGGACGACCACTTCACCGGCCAGACCCGTGACATCGCCGGCAGCCGCATCGAGATGCTCGACGCCTACGTGCATGGCAGTTGGGACGTCGCACAGATGCCGGTGACCGCGCGTGTCGGTCGTCAGGTGTTCAATTGGGGCGAGGGGATTTTCTATCGCGGCGGGATCAATACCACCAACCCGGTGGACGCGGCCAAGTACCGACTGCCCGGCGCGGAAGTGAAGGAAGTGCTGGTGCCGGTGGAGGCGCTGAGCTTCAACGTCGGCCTCACCGATTCGCTGACGATGGAGAGTTTCTACCAGACCAACTGGAAGGAAACCCGCATCGATCCGGTCGGCACGTTCTACTCGCAAACCGACCTGTTCGCTGACGGCGGCAACACTGGTTACAACAACTTCAGCGGCACTGCACTCGATACACCGGTGCCGGGATTCGGCAACGTGATTGGTCTGTACAGCGCGTTGGGCAACAACCCGTTGCTCAGTCCGGTTTTGCAGACCACTGGCCTGTACGCCAACGGCGTGACGCCGGCTTACGGCAATACGCTGAAGGTGGCGTCGGTCGGCAAGGACTACAACGCGCGCAACGACGGCCAGTTCGGCTTTGCCTTTCGTTACATCGCCGAACAGCTCAACAGCACCGAGTTCGGTTTGTACATGGTCAATTACCACGCCAAGGAACCGACCATTGCGGCAGATCTGGGCGGCTACAAAGGCATCGACATGAACGCCCTGACCAACCTGTTGGCCGGTGTTGCGGGCGATCAGGCGGGAGCGCTCGCCAACGGTCTGGCCACGGCTGATGTGATGGGCAACATTCAGGCGCATCGTCGCTATGCCGAAGACATTCGCATGTACGGTTTCAGCTTCAACACCACGCTGGGCGAGGCCTCGGTGTTCGGTGAAATCGCTTATCGGCCGAATCTGCCGATCGGCGTCGCGGCGACCAACGATTTGATCGGCGACCTGGCCAACGGTGCGGCGGTGGCGGTGACGGGCCGGTCAATCAACGTCGGCGGGCAGATGGTCAATCTCAACAGCGAGATCAACAACGCCGAGCGCGTCGAAGCGTTCAACACCTCGCTGGGCACCATCTACAACTTCGGCCCGACGGCCTCGTTCGACTCGCTGTTCGGCATCTTCGAACTGGCCTCCGAACACCTGCGCGGCAGCAGCCTGCAATACACGGCTTATGACGGCAGCACGCGTTATTACGCGGGTACCGGTAACTATTCCTATGTGTCGGGCGGTGATCGCGACGATCAGGTCAACCGTGATTCCTACAGCTACACGGCGATGCTCAACGGCACCTGGAACGACGTGTACGCCGGAGTCAACGTCTCGCCTTACGTGGTTTACAAGGATGACTTCAAGGGCAACAGCTATCAGGCCGGCAACACCATCGAAGGTCGCAAGGCCTACACGCTGGGGATCAAGGCCAACTACCAGAACAAGCTCGAAGCCGAACTGCAATACACCGAGTTCTACGGCGGCGGGCAGAACAACGGCATCCGCGACCGCGACAACGTCGGGTTCAACCTCAAGTATTTTCTTTGATTGCCCAGAACAAAACTTGCGGCACCCTGTCCCCCTGTGGGAGCGGGCTTGCCCGCGATGACGGCAGCACATTCGACATCAATGGTGGCTGACCCACCGCAATCGCTGGCAAGCCAGCTCCCACAGGTTTTTGTACTTTGGAGAAGATCATGGTTCGCACTTCACGATTGACCAAGGCTTCGCTCGGGCTTGTTCTAGGTCTGGCCGCCGGCAGCGTTCTCGCCGCCATCACCCCACAACAAGCCGAACAACTGAAAACCACCCTGACCCCCATGGGCGCCGAGCGGGCCGGCAACGCCGCTGGCACCATCCCGGCCTGGACGGGCGGCATCACTCAGGCGCCCGCCGGCTACAAACCCGGCCAGCATCACCCCGATCCGTACGCCGCCGACAAGCCGCTGTTCACCATCACCAAAGCCAATCTCGACCAATACAAAGCGCACCTCAGCCCCGGTCAGATCGCGCTGTTCAACAGCTACCCCGACACCTTCCAGATGCCGATCTATCCGTCCCGTCGCTCCGGTTCTGCACCGCAATGGCTGTACGACAACACCCTGAAAAACGCCACTTCGGCTAAGTTGCTCGAAGGCGGCAGCGGTTTCTCTGATGCCTACGGCGGTGTGCCATTTCCGGTGCCGAAAGACGGCGTCGAAGTGCTGTGGAACCACATCACCCGCTATCGCGGCATCTACGTCGTGCGCCGCGCTTCCGAAGCGCCTGTGCAGCGCAACGGCAGCTTCGCGCTGGTGACGTCACAGCAGGAAGCGCTGTTCAACTTCTACCGCCCAAACGGCCAGTTCGCCGATCTGAAAAACATCCTGTTCTATTACCTCGCCTTCGTGAAAAGCCCGGCGCGACTGGCCGGTGGCGCTGCCCTCGTGCACGAAACCCTCGACCAGCTCAAAGACGCACGCCAGGCCTGGATCTACGACGCCGGCCAACGCCGCGTGCGCCGTGCGCCGAACCTCGCCTACGACACGCCGATCGCATCCTCCGATGGCCTGCGCACTGCCGACGACACCGACCTGTTCAACGGCTCGCCGGATCGCTACGAGTGGAAGCTCAAGGGCAAACAGGAAATCTACATTCCCTACAACAACTACAAAGTCGGCAGCCCCGACGTGAAATACGCGCAACTGCTCACCCCCGGCCACCTAAACCCGCAATACACCCGCTACGAACTGCACCGGGTCTGGGTGGTGGAAGGCAGCTTGAAACCGGGTTCGCGGCATATCTACTCGAAACGCGTGCTGTTTCTCGATGAAGACAGCTGGGGCGCGGCACTGGTCGATCAATACGATGGGCGAGGGGAGTTGTGGCGCGTGTCGATGGCCTACCTGAAAAACTTCTACGACCTGCCGACCACGTGGAGTGCGCTGGACGTGTTCCACGACTTGCAGGCGCGTCGTTACTACGTGCAGAACCTTGATAACGAAGAAGCGGAGACTGTCGATTTTGCACAACCGGTGCCGGAGGATGCGTATTTCATGCCGTCGGCGTTGCGGCAGCGTGGGACGCGTTAAGCGGGATACCGTTCGGAAAGACGCCGGGTTTTGATAGTTGAAGATGTGCTAGCCTGCAATCAATGATTTCATTGATTGCAGGAGGCATCATGGCCAGCATTACAATTCGAAACCTCGACGAAAAGCTCAAGGAACAGCTGCGCATCACTGCGGCTCACAATGGGCATTCCATGGAAGAAGAGGCTCGACTCATTTTAGGCAGGGCTCTTACGACAGTTGATCGTGCCGGAGGGCTCGGCAGCCGGATCCGCAATAGATTCAGTGCTGTCGGCGGCGTTGATCTCTATCTGCCAGAGCGTTCAGAAAAAGCCACTACGGTGGATTTCTCTGAATGATAGTGCTTGATACCAACGTTCTTTCGGAGTTTATGCGAGTCGAGCCAGAGTCTCGGGTGCTTGCCTGGGTTGATGCGCAACCCGCGATGGAGCTGGCAGTGAGTGCCGTGACGGTGGCGGAAATACTTCACAGTATCGCTCGGCTGCCTTCCGGAAAGCGCAAACAAAAACTTGAGGCCCATGCCATGGCGATGTTCGAAGAAGACTTTGCCGGACGTATTTTGTCTTTCGACGCTCATGCCGCTGTCGAGTACGCAACGCTTGTTGCGGATTGCGAATCAAAAGGCCGCGCGGTTTCGATGGCCGATGCGCAAATTGCTGCGATCTGCCGAACCCATGGCCTCCCCATAGCTACCCGTAACGTGAAGGATTTCGAGTTTAGCGGTGTAGAGATGATTAACCCGTGGGCAGCTTGAGGATCACAAAAGCGAAGTAGATAGCCCCTGAAAAAGTTCGCTACCCACATGGCACTGTAGGAGCTGCCGAAGGCTGCGATCTTTTGATCTTTTTTATGACTGCTCCGAATCGAAGATCAAAAGATCGCAGCCTGCGGCAGCTCCTACATGATGCGGAGTTTTTTCCGGGGCATCGGGGTGACAGGCCTGACGCAATCGCGGGCAAGCCCGCTCCCACAGGTTATGAGTCGAACACAACATCTGTGAACGACTGAAAAACCTGTGGGAGCGGGCTTGCCCGCGATTGGTTTTTTGCTTCAGCGCTGTACGAAGATCAAACGCGGAAGTGGCTGACCATCTGCTGCAACTGACCACCCAAACGTGCCAGTTCAACACTCGACGCCGCCGTCTCATCACTCGCCGCTGCGGTCTGTTCCGACACGTCGCGTACGTTGATGATGCTGCGGCTGATCTCTTCAGCCACTGCACTTTGCTGTTCAGCCGCCGCGGCGATCTGCTGGTTCATCGACTGAATATTCGACACCGTGCGAGTGATGTTTTCCAGCGATGCACCGGCCTTGCGAGTCAGGGCGACGCTGCTGTCAGTCAGCGCGCGGCTGTTGCTCATCACCGCCGAAACCTGCTGGGTGCCGTTCTGCAGACCGGCGACCAGGCCTTCGATTTCTTCGGTGGATTTCTGCGTACGCTGAGCCAGGCCACGAACTTCGTCGGCAACCACGGCGAAACCACGACCGGCTTCACCGGCGCGCGCTGCTTCAATCGCCGCGTTGAGGGCGAGCAGGTTGGTCTGTTCGGCAACGGCCTTGATTACGTCCATGACGCTGCCGATCTTGTCGCTTTCCTGTTGCAGTACGCTCATGGCTTCGGTCGAACGCACCACTTCGCTGGCCAGACGTTCGATCTGGGCGATGGCTTCGTTTACGACTTTGTCGCCTTCACGGGCTTCACCGTCAGCGGCCGCGGCGGCCTGCGAGGCTTCTTCGGCGTTGCGCGCGACTTCCTGCACGGTGGCAGTCATTTCGTGCATGGCGGTGGCGACCTGATCGGTCTCGATTTTCTGGCTGTTCACCCCGGCGCTGGTCTGCTCGGTGACGGCGGACAACTCTTCGGCGGCGCTGGCGATCTGGGTGACGCCGTCGCGGATGCCGCTGATCAAGTCGCGCAAAGTCACGCCCATGCGCGCGATGCCTTGTTGCAGCACACCGAGTTCGTCGCGGCGGGTGACGGTGACGTTTTGGGTCAGGTCGCCGCTGGCGATGCGCTCGACCACGGCCAGGGTTTCTTGCAGCGGACGGGTGATCTGACGGGTGATGATCACCGCAGCGATCACGCCAACCAACAACGCCAGCAAGGTGCTGATCAGCTGGAAGGTGCGCGCCTGGGCGCTTTCGATGTCACGACGGTCGAGCTGGATCTGGTACAGCTGCTCGCTCAGGGTCACGATGGTGGCGCCCTGATCAGTCATTTCCTTGCGGGCCTGCACGGCTTCGGAGTTGGCGTTTTTATACGCCATCAACGCGCTGCGGTAGTTGCCCAGCGCTGTCTCTAACTGGCGCAGAGCGTCCTGCTGAGAGTCAGCGAAATGCACATTCAGTTGCTTGAGGCTGGCGATTGCCACGTCGACTTGGCCGACTGCTTTCTGCTCGGTTTCGGCATTGGTGGTCGCGGTGTAGCCGCGCACTTCATAGCGCGCGAGGATGAACGCTTCCTTGGCCGTGGTTATCGCCTGGAACTGGGCGAAACGCTGTTCGCTCATGTCCATTTGCTGCACGCTTTTGCTGATCGATTCGATCAGGTTGTAGGCGGTCTGAGCATTGGTATTCATGGTGTCGCGCGCGCTGTTGCCGGTGCGATACGAATTGCGCATTTTGTTCAGCGAGGTCTGGTATTCAGCGATGGTCGCTGCCTGCTCTTTGAGCAGTTTGACGTTTTCCGGGCTCTTGAAGCTGTTGATCAGCTTCTGCTGTTGCGCGGCGAAACCTTCAAGGGTGGTCTGCACGTTCTGCGCGGCGGTTTCATCGCCATTGGCCAGCATGTATTGCAGGCGCACCACTCGCAGTTTGGTCAGGCCGGCGTTGAGCTGGGTGATGTCGCTCATCCAGTTGCTGCGGTCGATCAGGCCACCGAGGCTGGTCCAGCCTGTCAGGGCCAGCACGCAGGTCAGGGCCAGCACAAGGCCGAAGCCCAAGCCCAGTTTCATGTTCACGCTGATGTTGCCGAACCAGCTATTCATCACAAATCCTCCAGAAACGTAAGGTTTCTTAGTCGTCAGTTAGGCTGGAAGATTGTTGTTTTTTTGAGCCAGCAAGGGTGTTAGCAGGTCTTTATCGGCCGCAAATGCGAGAGCTGAAAGGTTTTTGTCGGACAGAATTTGTAACAGACCAGCCCAAGACTTTTTTCACATGGGTTTCACCGGCTGCCGACGCCCGGCTCTGTACCTTCGCCGCATCGAATGACAAGTGATGCAGGCTGGCGAGGCGGCTTTTTGTGGAATTGAGACTGAGTCTGTTTGGCGTCAAACGCTCGATCGATCTGAGCGCTCTGGCGCGTTTTCGCAACACCTGGGTGGTATTGGCCGCTTTGGTGCTGGTGATCCCGCTGACCTTGTGGTTGCTCGCCCCGGCGGCGATCCCCGACCTGGCGCATAGCAATGTGGCCGGGGCCCAGGCGTTGGTGACTGGCTGGGAAAAGGGCGAGATGATCGTGCTGGTGCGCCACGTCGAGCGCTGCGATCACTCCAAAGCGGCGTGCCTGAGCGGCAATGATGGCATCACCGACCGCTCGCGCAGTGTCGCGGTCGCGGTCGGTGCGCGGTACGAGCAACTGGGGCTGAACAATGCCGACATCTATAACAGCCCGATGGTGCGCACCGTGCAGACCGCTGGGTACATGTTCAACCGCGCCGCAGTGGGCGAAGACTGGTTGATCAGTTGCAAGGGCCGCATGTTGCAAGAGGCGCTCGCGCACAAAGTACCGGGTCGTAATCTGATTCTGGTGACCCACAGCGAATGCATGGCGCAAATCGAAAAAGACCTGAAAGTGCCGGCGTCCGATCCCGGCTATGGCTCGTCACTGTTTGTTTCTGCTGCCAGTCCGGCGGCTCCGAAAATGCTCGGCTTCATTGAAGCCTCTGACTGGCACACGGTGACTACCGAATGAATACTCGTTTTTACGCTTACAACTTCGGCATCCCGCTGGCCTGCGCGACGTTGGTGTTCCTGATGTTCGACATGACCAACATCGACATCGCTTTCAGCAATCTGTTGTTCGATCCGCTGACCCAGACGTTCCCGCTCGACAAGATTCATTTCTTTGAAAAACTGACTCACAAGTGGGCGCGGATCATTCCGAACTGGACGGCGGAAATCGCCCTGATCGGCGCGATGTTGTCGGTGGTCTGGCCGTTGGTCAATCCGCAAAAACGCCCGCGACTCGGGGCTTTTCTTGAGCGAAGTAAAGTTGCTCCGCTGCTGCGATTTGCCGCCGATTACCGCAGGGATTTTTTCTTCGTCGTCGTGGCGTTTGCCGTTTGCACCGGCGTGATTCATTTCCTCAAGGCGCACACCAGCGTTTACTGCCCGATCGAAACCACGCTGTACGGTGGGAAAATGGCCCACATCGAGTGGTACAACAATTTCCAGCTGTTCCATGAAGCAGGGGAGGGGCGCTGCTGGCCGGGCGGGCATGCGTCGGGCGGTTTCACCATGCTGGCGCTGTACTTCGTTGCGCGGCGCTATCAGTGGCGGTTTTCCAGCGCGATTCTGTGGGGTTCGTTGTTGCTTGGTTTTGTGTATGGCACGACGCGGGTTCTGCAAGGCTGGCACTACATGTCCCACACGTTCTGGGCGGGAATCTTCGTCTGGCTGGCGTGTTTGCTGACGGCGTTGGCGTTTTATGGGCGTGGGCGGCTGGAGCGGCCGGTGTTGGAAAAGCATCAACAGCGAGTGCCCGCCAGCAACTTGGCAACTCCCTTGAGCAACGAATAACCCTGTGGCGAGGGGATTTATCCCCGATGGACTGCGCAGCAGTCCTTTCTTTTGAATCAAAAGAGGGGGCGCTGCGCACCCCATCGGGGATAAATCCCCTCGCCACAATAAGCCTCCTCAACCCAATAAGTCCTGGTCTGCGAACGATTGATTCAGTCGCTGACGAAGTAGTAAGCCTGACGCCCGACCATCATGGTCTTCAACACTTTCAGCGGTGCGGCAGGCTCGGTATCCGCCGAGATCACCGCCACATTGGTGGCTGCCGCAGCGAGAAAGTCCCGCAACTGCGCCTCTGTATCCAGACCTTTAAGCACGCTCTGCGTATAGAACACACTCGCACCGCCCACCCGTTCATTGGCTTGAAACAACGCAACCTGATGACCGTCCGCTTGCAACGCTTGAATGTGTTCGGTCAGCGGCAGGAACGACAGGTGTTTATCGGCGTTCGGCAACGTCCACTGTGCGGCAGCAAGATAGCTGCCGATCACTACGGTAATGACAGCAGCGGCCAATGCCTGACGATGCCTCGCGATTTTGCTGACAAAACCCTGGGCGGATTCGTACGCTTTCAGCTTGTCGAACAACACCCCCGCAAACTCGGCCGCAATCACCGCTGCCGCCGGGGTCATCGACATCAGGTACACCGTGCGTTTACTCGACGCCAACGTCAGCATCACGAATTGCGCGACGATCCACAGGCTGAAAAACAGCAGATACCGGTTGGCCGTCAACTCTTTGCGGAAATGCCACAGCCCCAGATACACCAGAATATTCCACGGTAAAAACGCTTCCGGCAGTTTCGCCAAGTAGTAGTAGAACGGCTCGTAATGCCCGGCCTCGACGAACGATCCGCTGAACCGTCCGACGCTGTTGGTCAGCAACACTTCTCTGACCGATTGCGCGCCGCCGTGCTGATAAAGCACGACAAGCCAGATCAGCAGCGGAATCAGCCCAACCAGCGTCAGCAATCCCGGCCGCAGCCAATCACTGACCTTCAGGCGTTTCTCGATCAAGGTCTCCGCCAGCAGATAAGCAAAAATCACCACCCCCGGCATTGCCAGGCCCAGCACGCCTTTACTCAAGGTTGCGATGGCAATCCCGCCGACAAACAGCAACGAGTTACCCACGCTCGATGCGCGTTGTGCCTTAAAAAACGCCAGCAACGCCGCCGTCACACCCAGTGCGAGCAGCGCATCCTCGCCGACCCCACGCACGTTGCTCCAGTAACTGGCCATGGTCGCCAACAGAATCCCTGCTGTCCACGCAACAATGTTTGGCCGCCCGAAACGCCGCAACATGCCGTACAACAGCATCACGCTGAGCAGTCCGGCCACCGCCGACGCCAGTCGTACCGCCCAGGGTGAAACGCCGAACACGCGCATGGCGCCGGCGTCGAGCCACAGACTCAGCGGGGGTTTTTCCAGAAAAGGCTCGCCGAACAGACGCGGCGTTACCCAGTCGTTGTCCAGGTGCATCTCCATCGCGATCCCGGCGACGCGGGCCTCGGTAGAGCCTTGCAACTGGTGATTGCCCAAGGCAAAGAAGAACAGCAGGGCGGCAAGCAGAAACAGCGAAGTGGCGGCACGCGACATGGCTTTCAGGCTACCGGAAGGGGCGGAAGGCCTGAGCATACGTCGGCAATGCTTAACAAATTGTGAAACTCACGCCAGTTGTCGCGACCAGCGCTTTTCCGGCGTTTCGAACAGCGGGTTGACCAACGCCGTCAGCACGTGATCCTGCCAGCGCCCGGCAATGTTCAGATACGCTTTGGCAAAACCCTCACGCTCGAAACCCAGGCGCTCAAGCAAGCGCGCACTGCGATCGTTGCCGGGAATGTAGTTGGCCATGATCCGGTGCAGATTCTGGCTGTCGAACATGTAGCCGATGCCGGCCTCCAGCGCCTCCTGCATCAAGCCTTGGCCCTGATGGGCTTCGTCGATGTGATAACCCAGATAACACGCCTGAAACGCGCCGCGAATAATCCCGCTGAAATTGCACGCGCCGATCATTTGCTCACCGTCCGGCGTCAGCAGGGCGAAGTGCATGGCCAGTCCTGCCTCGAAAGCACTGGCCTGGATGTCCAGGCGTCGACGAATCTGTTCGGTGGAGAAATACTCCGTGGTGCGGATCGGCGACCAGGGCGCGAGGTGGCGCAGGTTGCGCTTGTAGAAATCACTTTCCAGCGCGGCCTGATCCGAGGCAAGAATCGCCAGCGTCAGGCGTTGGCAGGGCAGGGTCAGCAGCGGCATCGGGCGCTCCGGTCAGGGGTATCAAAGTACAGAATTGACCGACGCGGCGGAAAATACAAACCGCTCTATAAAATCTGGCCACCCGCCGCACATACAAATAACGACGATGCTCTGTAGGAGCTGCCGAAGGCTGCGATCTGTTGATCTTGTTTACAATCAAAAGATCGCAGCCTTCGGCAGCTCCTACATAAGAGGTTTGGGTGATGTTCAGGGAGTGGGGCATGGAGTTTGCGTTTACTGTCGGTACTGAGTCGCTGACATTGCGATCGCCGGATCCGGCGATGACCAAGGCGTTCCAGCAGGCGCTGAACGTCAGTTATCCACAGCACACGGAATTCCTCGCCTGGGCCCGGCCACAAACCACCGAGGCGCAGGCGCTGGAATCGTTATCGCGTGCCCGTGATGACTTCAGCAGTGAAACCGGTGAGCGCCGGTTGTTCATCATCAGTGCGGACGGGCAATCCATTCTCGGCTGCATCGGCTTGAAACCGCGTCCGCGCCAGCGCTTTGTTGTCGGTTACTGGGCCAACACCGAGTATTCGGGCAAGGGTTACCTGCGCGCCGCCCTCACTCAATTGGTGAATCGCTTGCCTGATTCAACGTTTTACCTCACCACCTCGTCGGCAAACACGCGTAGCCAGCGACTGGCCCAAGCCGCGGGTTTTGCGCTGGTCAGAGTTCACCCGCAAGCCCGCCACTCACCCCGCCATGGCGTGCAGGACACCTACGTGTATCGCCTCGACACCAAACGCCAGGCAAAAAAAAGCCCGCAGGAGCGCGGGCGAACCGTAGTTTCTTGAATGAGCGAGGGGACTTTACAGGTTTGGTTGTGAAGGGGCTGTGAAGAAAAATTCATCTGCTCTGCCGCCGCAACTGCCCGGCGACGCGGCCTCGGAATGAATTCAGCGCTTGGTTTTTGCGTCTGCCGCATCACCTTGGGCAAGGCTTACCGACAGCGCGTAATTGGCCACTTCAGCACGCCGCGCCGCATTGCGCATCAGATAGACCTGCACAGTGTATTCGCCGTCGGCGGGCAATGGACCAAGGAAGTGATTCCCCATGATCGAACCGTTGAACAATGCCGAATCCGCGCCTTTGGCATTGATGTTGAAGTAGGCGGAGGTTTTCGACGGTTTGAAATCGACCGTCAGAACCTGCCCGGCCTTGGCGTTGAATGTGTACTCCGCCGTTTGATTGCCCTTGATCGACTGTTTGATCACAACACTGCCGACACCAGCCTTGAGAGCGATGGGTTCTACGCGTGGAGCGGGAGTGTCCGCTGCGTGCGCGCACAGCGAAATCATTGCCACCATGACGGCGGCGATCCAGGTTTTCATGTTCAGCCTCATTGCTCTTTGATGTTTGCAGCATAGAGCCGGTGGCGAACGCTCGCCCGGCTTCGATGCGGATTAAATGTTGCTGGATTTGAGCGTGTGCTTGAAGTGTTGTTCCCTCAGCCCGATGCTCAAGCCTTTCCAGCGATCCGATGAAGAAGCGGTCTTCACATAATTCCTACGCCAGCAAAGCTACCATCCGACGCATGCACCTCGGGTCTGACAGGGCGATCTCATCATGAACATGAATGTGCTCTACGCATTGGCCGCCGCGGCGTTGTTTGGCGCGAGCACGCCATTGGCCAAGCTCTTGGGCATGAATGCTCCGCCCATTCTGTTGGCCGGCCTGCTCTATCTCGGCAGCGGTGTGGGCCTGACGATTGTGCGGTTTGTTCGCGATAAAGGCTGGCGCGCGCCAGCACTCGCCGCCGGCGAATGGCCTTGGTTGATCGGTGCGATCGTCTTTGGCGGTGTGCTGGCGCCCGTGGCGCTGATGTTCGGTCTGACTCGAACGGCGGGGGCAACCGCCTCGCTGATGCTCAATCTTGAGTCAGTGCTGACGGCGCTGCTGGCGTGGATCGTTTTCAAAGAGAACGCAGACCGACGCATTGTGATCGGCATGATCGCAATCGTCTTGGGCGGCGTTGTTCTGTCCTGGCCGCAAGAGGCGGTTACGACTCAGGACTGGATCGGCCCTCTGGCCGTGGCTTTCGCCTGCCTGTGTTGGGCAATCGATAACAACCTGACGCGCAAAGTCTCGGCCTCGGATGCGCTGTTTATCGCCGGCAGCAAAGGCTTGGCGGCCGGCATGGTCAATTGCTCACTGGCCTTGGCCATCGGTTCGCAACTGCCCACCACCGGCCCACTGATCTCAATCCTGCTGGTGGGCTTTCTCGGCTACGGCGTCAGCCTGGTACTGTTCGTACTTGCGCTTCGCGGACTCGGCAGCGCGCGTACTGGCGCGTATTTTTCAACGGCGCCATTTCTGGGGGCGGTCATCTCGATTGTGATACTGGGTGAGTCGGTCTCGGTGATGTTTTCGATCGCTGCAGCGTTGATGGCCCTTGGTGTGTGGATTCACCTGAGGGAGCACCATGCCCACGAACACCAGCATGAACCGCTCGAGCACCAACATCGCCATGTGCATGATGAACATCATCAGCATGAACATGAATTTGAGTGGGACGGTTTGGAGCCGCATAGCCACGCGCATTCGCACGCGCGGATCCGTCATAGCCATGCGCATTTTCCGGATGTGCATCATCGGCATCGGCATTGATTGATGGGCCTGAAGGGGGGCTGAGGAGAATTTCTCGGTAGCAGGTTTGTGCAGGATGGATGCGGTCGGTGGCTTTTGAGGCGCGTTATCCAAACTCCAGATACGAAAAAGCCCGCACTTGGCGGGCTTTTTCGTTGAGTTGGTGGAGCCGGGGGGATTTGAACCCCCGTCCGCCAGTACTCCGCTGTCGGTACTACATGCGTAGCCGTTTCTATTAAGTTAACCCTCAGCGACCCGAAGGGCAGGGTGCTTTGGGCGAGTTGTGTAAGTTTTAGCCGCTTCGTCCACAACGTACTGCACGGCGATTCTGTTCTATATGACAATCACTTTGGGTTTACAGACATCCCCTGGTGATTGCTGGACCCGAAGGTACCAGAAGCTCAGGGCTAAGGCTGCTTACGCAGCGAGAGCGAATTCCTGGCCGTAGTTTTCGTCATTGGCAACTATAAGTAGTTGCAACAGTGGATTTACGACTTCTGTTACCAAGTCGGCATGCACCTAAAGTTTCGCAACCGGCGTCGAATCCTAAACGGCCCCGAACTCATTGCTCAGTACATCTGTTTGAGCAACAAGCCTGTGCAGTGTACGTCAATCGGCCGGGAAGGCCAACCCGAAGGTTGGCTTCCGGGTGTGTCAGTTACGCGTTGGATTGCGGATCTGCATTTTCGTGATCATGCCGTTGCTGATCTCAACGCATTTCTTGTCATCCCCGGCAGCTTGAGCCTTCATGGCATCTTCCTGCGCGGTCTTGACGTTGTTCAGCGACGTCTCCGGAATGGAAGGCTGGCTGGTGACAAAGTCTTTAATGGTTTGAAGATTCCCGGCACACAGGTCTTTGTCTGCCGCAAACACCGGCGACGCCAGAAGTGCACCAGCGATGAACAATCCAGCAATTGCAGAATGCTTCATGGGTATCTCCTTGAACGATGGGGGCTCGGTGCTGCCGGACGGTCTGGCGGCGATGCCGAGGTCATGACAGGCCACGTTAGTGTAGTGCCTGTTCAATCGACCGCCACGCTACGCAGGAATTCGGTTTTTTTTACATTTAGTATGAAAACGCCATCTCGCCGAGATCACTTCTTGGTGTCGCCCGAGGCGTTCTGGATTTCCAGAATGGTGCGCTGGGTTTCCGCCAGGCAATCGTCGATCTTGCCTTGGGACTTGAGATCCTGGGCCTTTTGCACACTGGCCGAGACGCGCGCGTTCAGATCAGGCGAGGTCTGATATTGCGATTTCGCGTTGTTGATCGTCTGCAGATTGGCTTCGCAGAGGCTGGTGGGCTTGTCGGCGGCAAACGAAGTGGAGGCCATCATCGAGGCAGTCACGAACAGACCAAGCAATACAGAACGTTTCATGGGTATCTCCTTACGCTGAGGGATCCAGACTTCGCTGACCCTGAGCGCCGGTCACCGAAAGAAGGAACGGCCCCGAGTGTTCGGGGCCTGTTCTGTGGACTGCGGTCTTGCGCAAGGGTTCTGATTTTCTTCAGTTGGCCTTCGCCTGAGTGACTCGATCAACCAGATAAACCAGGCCGTGATAGTCGATTCCGCCGTGTTGCGTCAGGCCGATTTCGCACGTGCGGCTGGTGGAAATACCTTCGCTGCAATGCTGCACCGCGTCCTTCAAGGTGCGCAGCGAATGGCTGTTCAGCTCCGGCGTGGTGAAGCCCTTGTCACCGGCAAATCCGCAGCAATGAATACCTTCCGGGATCACCACGGTTTTGCTGCACTTGCGCGCCAGGTCGATCAGCGCCTGGCTTTCGCCCAAGTGCTGAGTGCTACAGGTCACGTGCACGGCAATCGGTGCGTCTTGCGGGGTGAAGTCCAGTCGATCGAGAAGGTGCGTACGGATGAAGCGCACCGGGTCGTACAGATCCAGACGGGTTTCTCCTACGTCTTGCACCAGCCGTAAGGTGCACGGGCTGGTGTCGCAGTAGATCGGATCGAGGCCGCCGCGACTGGCGTGGAGCAAAGCGCTGATCAACTCCTGACGCTTGTGTTCGGCTTGCTCGGCGTAGCCTTTTGAGGCGAACGGCTGACCGCAGCAGAGGTTGTCCTGATTGTCCGGGAAGACCACTTGGTAACCGGCCTTTTCCAGCAGGCCACGGGTTTTGTCGTAGAGCGACATCTGCTCTTTATCGCCCGCCGCCGGCCCCATGACCCGCGAGACACACGCGGCCAGATACACCACGCGCGGGCGTTCGTCCGACATGCTCGGGCTGAAGCGAATGGCTTTCTCCGGCTGAGGCATCGCATTTGTCCACAGCGGCACCTGGCCTTTGGACAGGCGTGTCAGTGTTGCTGAAAGTTTCGCCAGACGCGGCGCGCCGAGCATCATCCGCGCACCGTTGGCCACGTGCAGAGTGAAGCGTGCGCCCTGCAGAGTCTTGGCGAAATTTCCTTCAATCCAGTCAGCGGTTTTCTGATGCGTGGCGTGTCGGCTACGCAGCTTTTTCACCAGCTCGCCGGTGTTGATGCCTACAGGACAACGTTGCGCGCACAAACCTGTGGCGGCGCAGGTTTCGATGCCTTGGTACTCGTAGGCTTTTTCCAGTTCGGTGGTGTCGACGCCGGCACGTTTTTTCGCCTGAATATCGCGCCAGATTACGATGCGCTGGCGCGGGCTCAGGGTCAGGCCTTTCGACGGGCAGACCGGTTCGCAGAAGCCGCACTCGATGCACTTATCGACAATCTCGTCGGCCGCCGGCAGCGGTTTCAGATGTTTGAGATGGATCTGCGGATCTTCGCTGAGCACCACGTCCGGGTTGAGAATGCCATTCGGGTCGAGCAGACGTTTGAGCTGCCACATCAGTTGGTAAGCGTCGCTGCCCCATTCCAGTTCCACGAACGGCGCCATGTTGCGCCCGGTGCCGTGTTCGGCTTTCAGCGAGCCGCCGAATTCCACCGCCACCAGTTGCGCGACGTCGTCCATGAACGCTTGATAGCGTGCGACTTGTTCCGGGTTGTTGAAGCCTTGGGTGAAGACGAAGTGCAGATTGCCTTCCAGCGCATGTCCGAAAAGAATCGCTTCATCGTAGGAATGTTTTTCGAACAGTTCGATCAAGCGATTCACGCCAATCGCCAATTGCTCGACCGGGAAGGTCACGTCTTCGATGATCACCGTGGTGCCGGTTTTACGCACAGCGCCGACGGCGGGGAAGGTGTCCTTGCGGATCGCCCATAGCTTGGCGTTCTCGGCAGGGTCTTCGCTGAAGTCGACCTGCTTCTCCACTGGGAAACCACTGAGTGACGCCATGATCTGCGCCAGTTGTTCCTGTAACAAAGTGGAAGACGCGGCGCGGGATTCGATGAGCAATGCGCAGGCATTGTTCGACAGCTGTTGTACGAAAGCGGGCATGCCCGGTTTGTCCTGCACCGAGCGCAGGCTGCGGCGATCCAGCAGTTCCACAGCGGATACCGGTTGGCTTTTCAGCACAGTGACCGCGTTGCAGCAGGTTTCCACATCCGGGAAGACGATCAGCGCCGAGGCTTTGTTCGGGTGATCAATCACCGTGTCGTAAGTTACCGCGCTGATGAAGCCGAGCGTGCCTTCGGAGCCGACCAGCAGGTGGCTCAAGATATCCACAGGCTCATCGAAATCCACCAGGGCGTTGAGTGACAGACCGGTGGTATTTTTCAGACGGTATTTGTGGCGGATTCGTGCAGCCAGTTCGGCGTTGGCGCGAGTCTCTCGGCCGAAAGTCGCCAAGCGTTCGAGCAGTTCGCCGTGGCTGGCGTGAAATGCCGCGACACTCGCCGCGTCTTCGGTATCCAGGCGCGTACCATCAGCCAGCACCAGGCGAATCCCGGCCAGCGTGTGATAAGTGTTTTGCGCAGTCCCGCAGCACATACCGCTGGCATTGTTAGCGACGATGCCGCCGATTTTGCAGGCATTAATCGAGGCCGGATCCGGGCCGATCTTGCGCCCGAACGGCGCCAGCCACGTGTTGGCTTGCGCACCGATCACGCCCGGTTGCAGGCGGATTTGCGTACCTTGGCCACGAATCTCGCGAGCGTTCCAGTTATCCCCAAGCACAATCAGCACCGAGTCGCTGATTGCCTGACCTGACAGGCTGGTACCCGCCGCACGGAACGTCACCGGGACGTGGTCACGTTGAGCCAGTTTCAGCAGCGCAACCACTTCGTCTTCAGATTCAACGCGGATCACCAACTGCGGAATCAGCCGATAAAAACTCGCATCAGTGCCGAAGGCCAGCGTCGATAACGGATCATCAAAACGGCGCTCGGCCGGAATCAGTTGCTGCGCATCACGCAGGAAATTCACTGGCAGCGTCATTGGTCCTCCAGAATCAGCACCACGAGGTCTTTCGGGCCGTGTGCGCCGTAGGCCAGGACTTGTTCAATGTCGGCGGTTTTTGAAGGGCCGGACACCAGCAACGCATTGGTCGGCATGCCTTGCGCCCACTCGAATTCCTGTTGCACCTGATAGAAGTTGTCGCGGATTTCGCTGGCCTTGAGCAGGGCGAAATGCACCGGCGGCACCAGACTCATCAGCCGTGGTTCTTCGCGGGTTGGCCACATGATCAGGCTGCCGGTGGCGGCGATGGCGCCGAGGGTGCCGGTGAGGCTGGCCGGGGTGTCGTTGAACAGCTCGGCTTTCCACTCTTCCATCGGCCGATCGTAGGATTTCAGCGTCGGCAGATCAGGATTGTTCGCCCAGTGCTGTGCGATTTTCTGCCCGTGGCCAGTAGTCGGCGCGATCAACAGGCTCGGCAACTGACGGTCGCGCAGCAATTGCGCAAGCAACGCCGGCCATTCTTCGCCGGAGGTCAGGTGGATTTCGGTGTGCACCGCTTCCATCAATTTGCGCAGTTGCGGGATGCGTTGTTCGGCAGTGTAGGTGTAAGGCTGCGTCACCAGATCGACGTCGAAGTCGTCGGCTATCGGCGTGGCGCCCGTCAGACTTTTGCGCAGTTTGCCGAGGATATTTTGCTTGGCGCTCATCAGCGGTCTCCCTGTTTGGCCAGATGCTCGCGGGCCATGTCGTGCAGTGAACGTGCGGCGGGTTTCGGCGCGCTGTGGTTTTGTGTCCACGGGCCGACGTTGCTCGGGGTCAATGCGCGCAGGCGCGTGGCGAAGAAACCGAACAATCGATACAAGGTCGGCGAGCTGTTGAGCCTGGCCCAGGCGTTCCAGATAAAGCGTTCCTTGCGCGAATATTTGCTGCCCTGACCGCGCATCACTTGGTGCGGGCTGTCGGGGGCTTTGACGTTTTCTTCGCGCAGGCGCCGCAGGATCGCCGGAATAGGAATTTTTACCGGACACACTTCGCCGCAGGCACCGCACAGCGATGACGCGCTCGGGTGATCCGGGACTTTCGCCAGACCGACCATGTGCGGCGTGATGATTTTGCCAATCGGCCCCGGATACACCTCGCCATAAGTGTGACCACCGACGCGGGTGTACACCGGGCAATGGTTCATGCAGGCGCCGCAGCGGATGCAGTTCAAGGTCTGGCGCAATTCACTGTCGGCGAAAGCCTGGCTGCGACCGTTGTCGAGCAGTACCAAATGCACTTCCTGCGGGCCGTCGAGTTCATGTTCCTTGCGCGGGCCGGAGATCATGTTGACGTAGGTCGTGATTGGTTGGCCGAGCGCCGAGCGGGTCAAAAGGGACAATAGCGGCACCACGTCGCGCAGGTTTTCCACGACTTTTTCGATGCCGGTGACGGCGATGTGCACCGGCGGCACGGTGGTGGTCATGCGGCCGTTACCTTCGTTTTCCACCAGCAGCAGGGTGCCGGTTTCGGCCACGGCGAAGTTGACACCGGAGACGCCGATGTCCGCTTCGAAGAATTTCTGCCGCAAGACTTTGCGACCGATTTGAATGAGTTGGTCAACGTCCTTGGTGTATTCCACGCCAAGTTTGTCGTGGAACAAGGACGCGACCTGACCGGCATTCTTGTGGATCGCCGGCATAATGATGTGTGAAGGCTTCTCGTGGTCGAGCTGGACGATGTATTCCCCCATGTCGGACTCCAGGCATTCAATGCCTTGAGCCTCGAGGAAATGGTTCATCTCCATCTCTTCGCTGACCATCGATTTGCCCTTGATCACTTGCCGCGCCTCGTGAGCGCGGATGATCGATAAGACGATGCCATTGGCCTCGTCCACCGTTTCCGCCCAGTGCACTGTCACACCGTTGCGGGTCAGGTTTGTTTCCAGTTGCTCGAGCAGCTCGGGCAACTTGGAGAGCGCGCGGGCTCTGATCGAGTTGCCCAGAGCACGCAAGTGTTCTCTTTCGTGGGCATCGCTGAAAGCAGCTGCCCGTTTGGTCATCAATGAATCCATCGCAGTACGGAAGTTGTTCCGCAACTGCTGATCACCCAGGGCGTTGTGCGCCCGGGTGCGGAAATCTTCTTCTACGGCGACCGTAGGGATAATCGCGGAAGTGCTCATTGCGCACCTCCGGTTCGTTGCCACAGAAAGCTGGCGAGATGTTGCCCGCGTAGCGTTTCTTTTTGTTTCTCCAATGCGCCGTTGATGTTCATCAAACAGCCACAATCGGCGCTCAAGACCTGATGCGCGCCGGATTCCTTCAGCGAACGGGTCTTGTCAGCCACCATCGCGCCGGAAATGTCTGGCATACGGACGCTGAATGTTCCGCCGAAGCCACAGCATTCGCTTTCGTGGTCGTGGTTGACCCGTTCCACGTTGCTCAACTGCGCCAACAACTCGCGGCCGTGCAGGTGGGTGTTCATTTCGCGGCGTGCCGAACACGAAGTGTGCAGGGCGACTTTGACCGGTTCGCCGCTGTCCTTGAGCTGCACCTTGCAGACAAACAACAGGAACTCGGCCAGTTCGTAGGTGCGGGCCGCGAGGGCCTGAACCTGTTTCAGCGTGTCCGGCTCATCCTTGAACAAGTCGGCGTAATGTTCGCGCAGCATGCCGGCGCAGGAACCTGACGGCACCACCACCGGATAATCGCCGGCAAACAGCGCCAGTTGCGAGCGCGCTACCGTCCGCGCCTGCTCGGTGTAACCCGAGGTGTAGGCCGGTTGGCCGCAGCAGCTTTGTCCTTGCGGGTACTCGACCCGGATCCCTTCGCGCTCCAGCAAGTGGATCGCGTCCATCCCGGCCTCGGGGTAGAACAGGTCGACCACGCACGTGCCGAACAGGTACACCCGCGATGGTTTTTCGCTGGGGTATTGCCGAGGTTCGGGCAGTGGCGGTGCCACGCGGGTCGCGTTCGGCACAGCGTTGTAAAAAAGCTCGCTCATCAGGCGTGTCTCCGGGTGGGCCCGGTTATC
The DNA here is from genome assembly GCF_009764635.1 of Pseudomonas sp. PB103. Classification (NCBI taxonomy): domain Bacteria; kingdom Pseudomonadati; phylum Pseudomonadota; class Gammaproteobacteria; order Pseudomonadales; family Pseudomonadaceae; genus Pseudomonas; species Pseudomonas sp. PB103. Next base: position 73,996 of record NZ_RWIL01000036.1, read on the forward strand.
CGTCTGTTGCGGCTGCTGAATATAGAGAACGTTGCTTTCAGCAGCCTTACAGACCGGGTGGTGAATTGCTGACGCCGGCATCACCAACCGGCGTCGGTTTTTTCTCTATTTCTTATCGGTTTAATGCACCAGCATGCCGGTCAACCAGTAGGCCTGAGCCAGAGTGATCAGACCGACAATCGTTGCAAAGAATAGGCTGTGCTTGAGGGTGAAGCGGAACAGATCCGATTCTTTGCCCACCAGGCCGGTCGCGGCGCAGGCCACGGCGATCGATTGTGGCGATATCATCTTGCCGGTCACGCCGCCGCTGGTATTCGCTGCGACCAGCAGGGTGTCGTTGACGCCGATCTGGTGTGCCGTGGTCGCTTGCAGCGAACTGAACAGCGCGTTGGACGAAGTATCCGAGCCGGTGAGGAACACCCCCAGCCAGCCGAGGAACGGCGAGAAGAACGGAAACGCCGCGCCCGTACCGGCCAGCACCAGTGCCAAGGTCGACGACATGCCGGAATAGTTGGTGACGAAGGCAAATGCCAACACCATGCCGATCGACAGAATTGGCCAGCGCAGTTCGTAGAAGGTTTCTTTCAAAGTGGTAAGACCAATTTTGAAATTGATCTTCAGCACCAGCATCGAGATCAGTGCGGAGAAGAAAATCGCCGTGCCGGTCGCGGAAATCGGATCGAGTTTGAACACCGCAGGGATGGCGGTCGGAGCAGCGACAATCGGTGCAGTTTTAATCACCAGTTGATCAAGGTGTGGAATCGCGAAGTTGAACACCCAGCTGTACATCGAGCCGCCGGCGGCGAACATCGCCTTGAAAGGTTTCAGCGTCCAGATGGTTACCAGTACGGTGAGGATCAGGAACGGCGACCAGGCCTTGAAAATTTCCCCGAGGCTGTAAGGCGAAGCCACAGTGGTGCGTTTCTGGCCGAAACCGCCGACGCTGGCGGTAATCGCTGCGCTCGACGTGGCGCCAGCGATTTGCGCGCCGGCGGTGCGTTTTGGCTGCCAGATTTTCAGGAACAGGGTCAGCGAGACCAGGCTGGCCAGCGCCGAGGTGATGTCCGGCAATTCCGGGCCGATGAAGTTGGACGTGAAATACTGAGTGACGGCGAAACTCAAGCCGGCAACCAGTGCGGCCGGCCAGGTTTCACGTACGCCGCGCAGACCATCCATCATGAAAATCAACCAGAACGGCACGAACAACGACAGCAGCGGTAGTTGGCGACCGGTCATGGCGCCGATCTTGAAGGCGTCGATGCCGGTGACTTGGCCGGCGACGATGATCGGAATCCCCAGTGCGCCGAACGCCACCGGTGCGGTGTTGGCGATCAGGCACAGGCCGGCGGCGTACAGCGGGTTGAAGCCCAGGCCGACGAGAAGTGCGGCGGTAATTGCCACTGGCGCGCCGAAACCGGCAGCACCTTCCAGGAACGCGCCGAAGCAAAAACCGATCAGCAGCACTTGCAGGCGCTGGTCGTCAGTAATCGATAACACCGAACTGCGAATGACCTCGAACTGACCACTTTTGACCGTCAGTTTGTAGAGGAATACTGCGGCGACAATGATCCAGGCAATCGGCCACAGACCGTAGGCGAACCCATAACCGGCGGCGGCGAAGGCCATGTCGACCGGCATCTGGAACGCGAAGATCGCCACGGCAATCGACAGAGCGAGGGTGATGCTGCCGGCCACATGGCCTTTGAGGCGGAACACCGCCAGGGCGAGAAAAAAGAACACGATGGGAATGACGGCCGCGAGTGCGGACACGCCGAGACTGCCGAGCGGGCTATAGAGCTGTTGCCAGGTTTGCATATGGGGTGGCCCCTAATTGTTGTTGGTCAGGCACTGTCAGCGTTCTTGGATAATTGGTAATACCAATTTACAATCGCTGATGGCTAGGGTAAAAGCCTTGATGTCGGTGTGTCAATTTGTCGCCCTAAAACTTTTGTCGAATCAGCGGTGCAGATCGCATCTGATCCGGTTTCGGCAAATGGCGTCCGGTAGGTGTCGGCGAGGCGCCAATAGGCCAGAATAGAGAGCCCGGCGAGCGGTCGGGATCGTGGAGAAATGAGTTATGGGGTTTGATCAGATACGTCAGCGCCGTTTGTCTGACGATATTGTCGAGCGACTCGAGGGGATGATCCTTGAGGGCACGCTGAAGTCCGGTGAGCGGCTTCCGGCGGAGCGCACGCTGGCTGAACAATTCGGCGTATCACGGCCGTCGTTGCGTGAGGCGATTCAGAAGCTGGCAGCGAAAGGTCTGCTGGTCAGCCGTCAGGGCGGTGGCAACTATGTTGTCGAAAGCCTGGGCTCGACGTTCAGTGATCCGCTGCTGCAGCTGCTCGAAAGCAACCCCGAGGCGCAGCGCGATCTACTGGAGTTTCGGCATACTCTGGAGGCATCGTGCGCCTATTACGCCGCATTGCGCGCGACGGATGTCGATCGTGAGCGGTTGACCGCAGCCTTTGAAGAACTGCAGGACTGCTATTCGCGTCACGACGAGGTCGGTCGGGCGGAGGAGGGCGCGGCGGATGCGAAATTCCACCTGGCAATTGCCGAAGCGAGTCATAACGCGGTGTTGCTGCACACCATTCGTGGACTGTTTGATCTGCTCAAGCGCAACGTGGTGACCAACATTGGCGGCATGTACAAGCAGCGCGCGGAAACCCGCGACATGCTGATCACCCAGCACCGGGAATTGTATCTGGCGATTATTGAAGGACGTGCGGAGCAGGCGCGCGAAGTCTCCAGCCGACACATTTTGTATGTGCAGGAAGTGCTGGAAGAGGTGCGGCAGGAGGTTCAGCGCATGGCTCGGGCGGAGCGGCGCAAGGGGATGTGATTTTTTTAAAGCAAAAGATCGCAGCCTGCGGCAGCTCCTACACAGGAATATGTATTTCCCTGTAGGAGCTGCCGCAGGCTGCGATCTTTGCTTTCAAAGGGCAGGACTAGTCTTCCTTGCCCTTGTTGCGCACAGCGCGCTGCAGTTCACGACCGGCGTCGCGCTCGCGCTCGGTGTCACGCTTGTCGTATTCCTTCTTGCCCTTGCCCAGAGCGATCTCGCACTTGACCATGTGCTTGCTCCAGTACCAGGACAGGCAGACGCAGGCGTAACCCTTTTGCTGCACCATCGCTGCAAGCTTTTCCAGCTCGCGGCGGTTGAGCAGCAATTTGCGCGTGCGCACCGGGTCGGCGATGACGTGGGTGCTTGCGGTCATCAGAGGCGTGATGTGGCTGCCGAGCAGCCACGCTTCGCCATCCTTGAGCAGGACATAGCTGTCGACCAGCTGTAGCTTGCTTGCCCGCAGACTTTTTACTTCCCAGCCGGCCAGGACCAGACCAGCCTCGAACTTATGTTCGATGAAGTAATCGTGTCGCGCCTTTTTGTTCTGCGCGATGGTCCCTGTTGGGTGTTTCTTCTGTTTAGCCATAGGGGCGGCATTATATGGAGATAAACGGCTGTCGGCTACGGTGATGCTGCGTGCTTGAGCAGGTTGAGTGAATCCCGGACAATGCGGCCTCTTTTTCTAACGCTTGGGCGTGATAAACGATGTCGACAGACAAGGTTTCTGTCCACGGCAGTTGGGCTAGCCGCTGGGTATTCATACTCGCCGCGACCGGTTCGGCCGTGGGACTGGGTAGTATCTGGAAGTTCCCGTACATGGTCGGGGTCTACGGCGGCGGTGCATTTGTACTGATGTTTCTGGCGTGCATCGCGCTGATCGGCATCCCCGTCATGCTCGCTGAAACCCTGATCGGCCGGCGCGCCCGGCAAAGTCCGGCGAACGCCTTGAAGGTGCTGGCGCTGGAAGCCGGGCACTCGGGCAAGTGGTCGTGGGGCGCATTTGCCGGGATGATCACGGCATTGTTGATCCTGTCTTTCTATAGCGTGGTCGGCGGCTGGTCGCTGGACTACATCGTCGATATGGGGCGCGGTGACTTCCAGGGCGCGACGGCCGAGCAGGTCGGCGCTTATTTCGGCAATGTCATCTCCAATCCATGGCGCCTGACACTTTGGCACACGATTTTTATGCTGCTGTCAGCGTATGTGATCGCCAAAGGCGTGGTTGCCGGGCTTGAGCGCAGCTTGCGCATCATGATGCCGCTGTTGTTCGTGATGGTGCTGGTACTGCTGGGCTATAGCATGACCACCGGGCATTTCATGGAGGGCGTGCATTTTATGTTCGACTTCCACCCGGAAAAAGTCCTCGACGGCTTGCTGCCGGCGATGGGGCACGCGTTCTTTTCGCTGAGCGTCGGTGTCGGTTCGATCATGATCTACGGCGCTTACATGCCAAAAAACGCGTCGCTGTCCGGCACCGTTGTCGGCGTGGCGCTGCTCGATACCTTTGTTTCGCTGGTCGCCGGTCTGGCGTTGTTCCCGATTGTGTTTGCCGGGGGCCTGAACCCTAGCGAGGGGCCTGGCCTGATGTTCGTCAGCCTGCCATTTGCGTTTGGTAATGTGGCGTTCGGTCAGTTAATGGGCGTGGTGTTCTTTGTGCTGGTGGCGATTGCTGCCTGGAGTTCGGCGATCTCCCTGCTGGAACCGATGGTCGCCTATCTGGTTGAGCGCACGAAAGTCAGCCGCGCCTGGGTGACGTTCTGGTTGGCGTTCATCTGCTGGTTCGTCGGTCTGGGTACAGTGTTCTCCTTCAATATCTGGAAGGAAGCCAAATTTTTCGTGAACGAAGGCGGAGCGTTCCACCTCTACCAATGGGGTGCGCAGAGCGGTCTGGACTTCTTCGGCGTGATCGATTTCTTCACCTCGCGGATCATGTTGCCGCTCGGTGGCCTGTGTTTTGTATTGTTCGCCGGATGGGTGATGGGGCGTGAGGCGGTGCGTGACGAATTGTCGATCCGCAACCCGGCACTGTTTGCCCTGTCTTTGTTCTTGATGCGCTACGTGGCGCCTATCGGCATTGTTGTAGTGTTTGCCGCTCAGCTCTGGAAGTAACGCTTACATGACGACACATATTCAACGATCAGCACTGCTGCCGTACCCGGCGCAATTCCTCTATGACCTGGTCAACGACGTGGCGCGTTACCCGGAGTTTCTGCCGTGGTGCTCGGCCGCCGAGGTGCTGGAAAGCTCGCCCGAGCACATGCGCGCCAGCGTGGGGGTGGCGAAGGGCGGGCTCAGCCAGCATTTCGTCACGCGCAATACGTTGGTGCCAGGGCAGTCGATCGAGATGAACCTAGAAGAGGGGCCTTTCAATCAACTGCACGGCGTCTGGGTGTTCAAGGCGTTGAACGAAAAAGCCTGCAAGATCAGTCTGGACTTGTCGTTCGATTACGCTGGGCCGCTGGTGCGTGCCACATTGGGGCCGCTGTTCAATCAGGCCGCCAATACGCTGGTGGATGCGTTCTGCCAGCGTGCCAAGCAGATGCATGGTTAAGCCGGTGATCGAGATAGAAGTGGTGTATGCCGCGGTTGATCGTCAGGTTTTGCGCTCGGTCAGCGTGGCAGAGGGCGCGACAGTTAGGGCGGCAGTCGTTGCATCGGGGATTGGCGTAGAGTTTCCCGAGCTGGATCTGGCGCAATGCCCGTTGGGTATTTTCGGCAAAGTGGTTGCCGATGCTGATTCGCGGCTGGTTCAAGCAGGGGATCGCATCGAGATTTACCGCCCGTTACTCGCCGATCCGAAAGAGGTTAGGCGCCTGCGCGCGGCCAAAGCGGCCGAGGCTAAAGCCCGGAATCTTTAGGAGCGCCAAACGCCAGACAATAAAAAACCCGGAATTTCCGGGTTTTTTATTGCCTCGCCAATTACTGCGGCGAGGTGTCCAGCGGCTCTGGTGTTGGAACCGGAACGGTTTCCACACCATCGACATCCTTCTGGATCTGATCCAGCAAGGAACCTGGCTTGACCGGTTTTTCCGGTGCTGGCTTCTCGGCGTTTTCAGCAGGAGCGGTCACAGAAGTGCCACTGTCCTTGCCGAGAATGGCTTCGTCACGGCTGACGCCCGGCATAAAGTCACCGGACAGGCTGACAAGCTGGTCGTTTGAGTTGAAAATAACGCTGACGCGTTCCTGTTGGCGTTCACCGCCACCCGGTTGCAGGCTGTACAGATAATCCCAGCGATCGGCATGGAACGTGTCGGCAAGCAGAGGGTTACCCATGATAAACCGTACTTGCGGCCGGGTCATTCCCGGGCGTAACTGGTCTATCATGTCCTGCGTGACGACATTGCCCTGCTGGATGTCGATTTTGTAAACCCCGGGGAATGAACAACCGGCGAGTGCGAGCAGTCCCACAAAGGTGAAACTGGTTAGCAAGAGCTTGGTGTTTTGCATCGGTGGGCGACTTCCACTATCTTGGCTGGGACAACGTAAACGCCGATCATACCCGCATTAAGAGAAGCTGCGAAGCAGCATCGCGAGAAAGCTGACCATGGTTGAAAATAGCGAACTACGCAAAGCCGGCCTCAAAGTGACCCTGCCACGGGTCAAGATCCTGCAAATGCTCGACTCTACCGAGCAGCGTCACATGAGTGCCGAAGACGTCTACAAGGCGTTGATGGAAGCTGGCGAGGACGTCGGTCTGGCCACGGTTTACCGTGTTCTGACCCAGTTCGAAGCAGCTGGCCTCGTGGTCCGTCACAACTTCGACGGCGGCCACGCGGTATTCGAACTGGCTGACGGTGGCCACCACGACCATATGGTCAACGTGGAAACCGGTGAAGTGATCGAGTTCTTCGACGAAGAAATCGAAAAACTTCAGAAGTCGATCGTCGAGAAGCATGGCTTTGAGATGGTTGATCACAACCTGGTGCTGTACGTGCGCAAGAAAAAGTAAGCATGTCGCGCGAATTTCAGGTTCGCGAAACGAGCGAAGGCGACCCAAGGGTCGCCTTCGTGCTTTTTATTGTTTCTGAATCTTAAACTTTCGCGGTGACGACCATCTTTTTCGCGTGAGCCAGAGATTCCTTGGTCAGATCGATGCCGCCGAGCATGCGCGCCACTTCTTCTATACGGTCGTTCTTGCTGAGCTTGGATACGGCCGTGTGGGTTGCCTGTTCGCCGCGGACTTTGTGCACGAATAGATGCTGATGTCCCTGCGCCGCCACTTGCGGCAAGTGCGTCACCGTCAGAACCTGGCCGCGATCACCCAAGCGACGTAGCAGCTGACCGACAATTTCAGCGATCGGGCCACCAATCCCCACGTCCACTTCGTCGAAGACCAGCGTCGGCACGCGCGATGTCTGCGCCGTTATCACCTGAATCGCCAGACTGATCCGCGACAGCTCACCTCCCGATGCCACTTTCGCCAGTGCTTTAAGCGGTTGACCTGGGTTGGCGCTGACCAGCAATTCAACCTGTTCCAGCCCATTCGGCAGCAGTTCGTCACTGCTGTTGGTGCGCAGTTCAATGGTGAAGCGACCACCGGGCATGCCCAGACGCTGAATCTCTTGCTCCACCGCACTGGCAAGACTGCCGGCGGCCTGATGGCGCAAATCGCTCAGCTCGCGAGCCTTCTCCTGATAATGGCGGGCGTAGGACGCCAGCTCCTCACCCAGACGGTCGATGGATTCGTCGTTGGCGTTCAGGGTTTCGATTTCATCCAGCAGTTTCTGCTGCATTTCCGCGACTTCAGTCGGCTGGATCCGGTGTTTACGCGCCAACGTATAAATAGCGTCGAGGCGTTCTTCCAGATATTGCAGGCGTGCCGGATCGGCATCGAAGTTGTCGAGGAAGCGATTGAGTTCACCGACAGCCTCTTCAACCTGAATCTGGGCGCTGGTCAGCAAACTGCTGGCTTCGCCCAGTGCACCGACCGAATTATTCACGCTCGACAGACGATTGAGACTGGCGGTCAGCGCGTTCAGGACATTGCCGGAATCACTTTCGCTGCATTGCTCGACCACTTGCCGGCAAATGCCTAGCAAGGTTTCGGCGTTGGTCAGGTTTTTGTGTTCCTGCTCCAATTGCTCCAGTTCGTTATCGCCGAGACCGAGGTTTTCCAGTTCTTCGAGCTGATAGCTGAGCAGTTGATGGCGGGCGCGTTGTTCGTCGCCGGAATTGGAAAGACGCTCCAGCTCCTGACGGGTCTGGCGCCAGCGCTGCGCAGCCAGTTGAACCTGACGGGCCAGATCGGTCGCGCCGGCGTATTCGTCGAGCAGGCGGCGATGGGTATCGGTTTTCAACAGCGACTGGTGTTCGTGTTGGCTGTGGATATCGATCAGCAACTCGCCCAGCGCTTTGAGATCGCCAAGCGGGCAGGGCGTGCCGTTGATGTAACCGCGCGAACGGCCTTCGCTGGTGATGACCCGGCGCAGGATGCACGGGCCTTCGATGTCCAGATCGCGCTCGGCCAGCCAGGCGCTGGCTTCAGGGATGTCGACCAGATCGAAAGTCGCAAGGATGTCGGCCTTGTCGGCGCCCGGGCGAACCACGCCGCTGTCGGCACGATCGCCCAGGGTCAGGCCGAGGGCGTCGAGCATTATCGATTTGCCGGCGCCGGTTTCCCCTGTGATCACGCTCATCCCGCGATCAAGTTCGAGATCGAGATGTTCAACGATGGCGTAGTTATGTACGGACAGGTGCACCAGCATAAAGGCCGCTCCCAGGCTTTAGGTCTGGTTATTTATACAGTGTTTTGTTTCGGCCTGACAATGCCCTCGCTTAGCTCGATTTGCTTGAACCGCAAAACTTCTTAGCGCATCAGGGAATGAGAATGCGGCACTTTTTTGTAGGGTTAATGCTTGAAGGCCCTTGAAGCCTGATTTTGCGGCCCCATATATCGGGACAGAAGCGCGAGTCAGGCTCGCGGACGAAATTGAAAGGAGAATTCTATGGCTGACGAACAGACAGTAGATACGCAAAACCCAGATGCCCCTCAGGCGCCGGAAGGTTCGAGTGATGACCTGGCGACCCGTGTGCAAGTGCTCGAAGAGCAGTTGGCCGCAGCGCAAGATCAATCTCTGCGCGTAGCTGCCGATCTGCAGAACGTCCGCCGCCGTGCCGAACTGGACGTCGAGAAGGCGCACAAATTCGCCCTGGAGAAATTCGCCACCGACCTGCTGCCGATCTGCGACAGCCTGGAGCGTGGTCTCGAGCTGTCGAACCCGGACGACGAAAATATTCGTCCGATGCGCGAAGGCATCGAGCTGACGCTGAAAATGTTCCACGACACCCTCAAGCGTTATCAGCTTGAAGCGATCGATCCGCATGGCGAACCGTTCAACGCTGTTTACCATCAGGCGATGGCTGCACAAGAAAGCGCCGACGTAGAACCGAACAGCGTTCTGAAGGTGTTTCAGAAGGGCTACCAGCTCAACGGTCGCCTGTTGCGCCCGGCCATGGTTGTGGTCAGCAAGGCGCCTGCGCCAATTTCGCCTTCGATTGACGAGAAGGCTTGAAATTAGCCGCAAGGCCCCCATTTAGAAGTCAAGCGTTTAAGTGCTACCGCAGTCAGCCACCACTGCTGCGGCATCCAAATCCAAAGTTTCGGGAGAGTTAACATGGGCAAAATTATCGGTATCGACCTGGGGACCACCAACTCCTGCGTCTCCGTGCTGGAAAACGGCAAAGCAAAAGTTATTGAAAACGCTGAAGGCGCGCGTACCACGCCGTCGATCATCGCTTACGCCAACGATGGCGAAATCCTGGTAGGTCAGTCGGCCAAGCGTCAGGCTGTGACCAACCCGCACAACACTCTGTACGCAGTTAAGCGTCTGATCGGTCGTCGTTTCGACGAAGAAGTTGTGCAGAAAGACATTCAGATGGTGCCGTACAAGATCGCCAAGGCTGACAACGGCGACGCCTGGGTTGAAGTGAACGGCCAGAAAATGGCGCCGCCACAAATCTCGGCTGAAATTCTGAAAAAGATGAAGAAGACCGCCGAAGACTACCTCGGCGAGCCAGTGACCGAAGCGGTCATTACCGTTCCGGCCTACTTCAACGACAGCCAGCGTCAGGCGACCAAAGACGCCGGCCGCATCGCGGGTCTGGACGTAAAACGTATCATCAACGAACCAACCGCAGCCGCTCTGGCTTACGGCATGGACAAGGCCAAGGGCGATCACACCGTGATCGTTTATGACCTGGGTGGCGGTACTTTCGACGTCTCCGTGATCGAAATCGCTGAAGTTGACGGCGAGCACCAGTTCGAAGTGTTGGCCACCAACGGTGACACGTTCCTGGGCGGTGAAGACTTTGACATTCGTCTGATCGACTACCTCGTCGACGAATTCAAGAAAGAAAGCGGCATGAACCTCAAAGGTGACCCGCTGGCGATGCAGCGCCTGAAAGAAGCCGCTGAGAAAGCCAAGATCGAACTGTCCTCGAGCCAGTCGACCGACGTTAACCTGCCGTACATCACTGCAGATGCGACCGGTCCTAAGCACCTGAACGTGAAAATCTCGCGTGCCAAGCTCGAAGCACTGGTTGAAGACCTGGTTCAGCGCACCATCGAACCTTGCCGCATCGCCATGAAAGACGCTGGTCTGGACGTTGGCGCGATCAACGACGTGATTCTGGTCGGTGGTCAGACCCGTATGCCGCTGGTACAGAAGCTGGTAACCGATTTCTTCGGTAAAGAAGCACGTAAAGACGTGAACCCGGATGAAGCTGTTGCCATGGGTGCTGCGATTCAGGGCGCTGTTCTGGCCGGTGACGTGAAAGACGTTCTGCTGCTCGACGTCAGCCCGCTGACCCTGGGTATTGAAACCATGGGCGGCGTGATGACCGCGCTGATCGAGAAAAACACCACGATTCCTACCAAGAAATCGCAAGTGTTCTCGACTGCCGACGACAACCAGGGCGCTGTGACCATTCACGTGCTGCAGGGTGAGCGTAAGCAAGCCACTCAGAACAAGTCCTTGGGCAAGTTCGACCTGGCCGACATTCCACCTGCACCACGTGGCGTGCCACAGATCGAAGTAACCTTCGACATCGACGCCAACGGCATCCTGCACGTCGGCGCGAAAGACAAGGCTACCGGCAAGACTCAGTCGATCGTGATCAAGGCCAACTCCGGTCTGTCCGATGACGAAATTCAGCAAATGATTCGTGATGCTGAAGTCAACGCTGAAGAAGACCGCAAGTTCGAAGAACTGGCCGCTGCCCGCAACCAGGGTGATGCACTGGTTCACTCGACTCGCAAAATGGTTGCTGACGCGGGCGACAAAGTCACCGCCGAAGAGAAGACTGCGATCGAAGCGGCTGTGGTTGCTCTGGAAGCCGCTGTCAAAGGCGACGACAAAGCTGCTATCGAAGCGAAGGTTGAAGAGCTGTCGAAAGTCTCCGCTCCGGTTGCTCAGAAGATGTACGCCGAACAGGCTCAGCCAGCTGATGGCGCAGCCCCGCAAGGCGAATCGGCTGAGAAGGCTGACGACGTTGTCGATGCAGAGTTCGAAGAAGTCAAAGACCACAAGTAAGTTGTTGGTCGGCCGGTTGACTGCCTTTAGGCAGTGACTGGTAGGATGTCGCCGCGCGGGAGCTAGCTCCCGCGTTGGCGTATCTGGAATACGCGAATTTTTACAGCATGCGACAACGTGCGGATGCTGGCGGTATGGCCGGGAATGCTCCTGCTTTTCGCGCCGCAAGTACCGCAGAATCAAAGACCAGGATCGTTGAATTGACGTGAGTTGGGTCCGGGCCTGTATTGGGGCTCAACGAGTTTGGCGATCCTCAGGAGGGGTTTGCCGGACGTCCTCAAGAGTGCAGAAGACTTATGGCTAAGCGTGACTATTACGAAGTGTTGGGTGTTGAACGTGGCTCAAGCGATGCAGACCTGAAGAAGGCCTACCGCCGTCTGGCGATGAAGCACCACCCGGACCGTAATCCCGATGACAAAGCGTCGGAAGAACTGTTCAAAGAGGCCAACGAGGCCTATGAAGTGCTGTCCGATTCCAGCAAGCGTGCGGCTTACGACCAGTACGGTCATGCCGGCGTTGACCCAAGTATGGGTGGCGGCGGTGCCGGTTTCGGCGGTCAGAACTTCTCTGACATCTTTGGCGATGTCTTCAGTGATTTCTTCGGTGGTGGTCGCGGCGGTGGCCGTGGCGGCGCTCAGCGTGGCAGCGATCTGCGCTACACCCTGGAGCTGAATCTGGAAGAAGCGGTGCGCGGCACGTCGGTGAATATCCGCGTTCCGACACTGGTCAATTGCCAGCCGTGCGACGGTTCGGGTGCCAAGAAAGGCTCCTCGCCTTCGACGTGCCCGACTTGCGGCGGCATCGGTCAGGTGCGCATGCAGCAAGGCTTCTTCTCGGTGCAGCAGACCTGCCCGCGCTGCCATGGCCAGGGCAAGATCATTTCCGATCCGTGTGATTCCTGCCACGGTGACGGTCGCGTTGAAGAGTACAAGACCCTGTCGGTCAAAGTACCGGCCGGCGTTGATACCGGCGACCGCATTCGTCTGTCTGGCGAAGGCGAGGCGGGTACGCAGGGCGGCCCGACGGGCGACCTGTACGTGGTCATCAACGTCCGCGAGCACGACATCTTCCAGCGTGACGGCAAGCATCTGTTCTGCGAAGTGCCGATCAGCTTCGTCGACGCAGCGCTGGGTGGCGAGCTGGAAATCCCGACTCTCGACGGTCGCGTCAAACTGAAAATCCCAGAGGGCACGCAGACCGGCAAGCAATTCCGTGTCCGTGGCAAAGGCGTTGCGCCAGTGCGTGGCGGCGGTGCGGGCGACTTGATGTGCCGCGTCGCAGTGGAAACACCGGTCAATCTGAACCGTCGTCAACGCGAACTGCTGGAAGAGTTCCGCGGCTCGCTGGCGGACGACAACAGCCATTCGCCGAAAACCACCGGTTGGTTTGACGGTGTGAAGCGCTTCTTCGGCGATCTGTAAGGAATCGGCATGCGACGTATAGCTGTGATGGGCGCCGCCGGGCGCATGGGCAAGATTCTGGTCGAAGCCGTGCAGCAGCGCGCGCCGCTGACCGGGTTGACCGCTGCGGTGGTTCGTCCCGGCAGCACGCTGATCGGCGTCGATGCCGGTGAGCTGGCATCGCTGGGTCGTATCGGCGTGCCGCTGTCCGGTCATATCGAGGCTGTGGCTGAAGAGTTCGATGTATTGATCGACTTCACGCTGCCGGAAGTGATGCTGAAAAATCTGGCGTTCTGCCGCAAGGCAGGCAAAGCCATGGTCATCGGCACCACTGGGCTGGATGCGGCGCAAAAGCAGTTGCTGGTCGAGGCGGGCAAGGATATTCCGATCGTCTTCGCGGCCAACTTCAGCGTCGGTGTCAATCTGTCGCTGAAGCTGCTCGACATGGCGGCGCGGGTGTTGGGTGATGAGGCCGACATCGAAATCATCGAGGCTCACCACCGTCACAAGATCGATGCCCCGTCGGGTACGGCGTTGCGCATGGGTGAGGTAATTGCCAGTGCGCTGGATCGTGATCTGCAGAAGGTCGCTGTCTATGGTCGTGAAGGCCACACCGGTGCCCGTGAGCGCGAAACCATCGGTTTTGCCACCGTGCGCGGCGGTGATGTGGTGGGTGATCACACCGTGCTGTTCGCCTGCGAAGGTGAGCGTCTGGAGATCACACACAAGGCGTCGAGCCGCATGACGTTCGCCAAGGGGGCGGTGCGCGCTGCGCTGTGGCTGGATGGTCGCGAGCCAGGTTTGTACGACATGCAGGACGTACTCGACCTGCGTTGATTGATCGTTTGAATCCGGCGCAAACGCCCTGTTTGCGCTGGTTTTTCTCCGCTTGGCGACGTCCTGTCGCATTCTCCGGCTTTTTAGGCTCTTTAGCGGTGGACCAAAAAAGCCTTTTTCTGTAAGCTACAGCTTTAGTGTGTCCACTAAAAGCGCGCAGAATAATTCAGTGAAGAAGCGGGGTGACGTGTCCATACGTCACTCCGCTTTTTTACAACCTGCGATCGCCCTTTCATGCGTTATTTACGGGAGGTCTTCTTGACTAAGCCAGCCATACTTGCCCTTGCTGATGGCAGCATTTTTCGCGGCGAAGCCATTGGTGCCGACGGTCAAACCGTTGGTGAGGTGGTGTTCAACACCGCAATGACCGGCTATCAGGAAATCCTTACCGATCCTTCCTACGCCCAACAGATCGTTACCCTGACTTACCCGCACATCGGCAACACCGGCACCACGCCGGAAGATGCCGAGTCCGACCGCGTATGGTCCGCTGGCCTGGTCATCCGTGACCTGCCGCTGGTAGCGAGCAACTGGCGTAACACGATGTCTCTGTCCGACTACCTGAAAGCCAACAACGTTGTGGCCATCGCTGGTATCGACACCCGTCGCCTGACCCGCATCCTGCGTGAAAAAGGCGCTCAGAACGGCTGCATCATGGCCGGCGACAACATCTCCGAAGAAGCGGCAATCGCCGCGGCGCAGGGCTTTCCGGGCCTGAAGGGCATGGACCTGGCGAAAGTCGTCAGCACCAAGACTCAATACGAATGGCGCTCGACTGTCTGGGACCTGAAAACCGACAGCCACGCGACCATCGACGCTTCCGAGCTGCCTTACCACGTGGTTGCCTACGACTACGGCGTCAAGGTCAACATCCTGCGCATGTTGGTCGAGCGCGGCTGCCGCGTCACTGTGGTGCCGGCTCAGACTCCAGCTGCCGACGTACTGGCACTGAAGCCGGACGGCGTGTTCCTGTCCAACGGCCCTGGTGATCCGGAGCCATGCGACTACGCGATCAAGGCGATCAAGGAAGTCCTGGAAACCGAAATTCCGGTGTTCGGCATCTGCCTCGGTCACCAACTGCTGGCTCTGGCCTCCGGCGCCAAGACCCTGAAAATGGGCCATGGCCACCACGGTGCCAACCACCCGGTGCAGGATCTGGACACTGGCGTTGTGATGATCACCAGCCAGAACCACGGTTTCGCGGTAGACGAAGAAACCCTGCCAGCCAACGTTCGTGCGATTCACAAATCGCTGTTCGACGGCACCCTGCAAGGCATCGAGCGCACCGACAAGAGCGCGTTCAGCTTCCAGGGTCACCCTGAAGCGAGCCCGGGCCCGAACGATGTCGCGCCACTGTTCGACCGCTTCATCAACGAGATGGCCAAGCGACGCTAAGCGTTCGCCTTGAGACTGTAGAGAGAAGCCCCTTGAGGGCGGCCCCGACAGCGGTGGCCCCCTCGGGACTTCAGAAATCGATCAAGACGGCTTGCCGACTGACCTGCGGATTTGAGTGACAAACCCATGCCAAAACGTACAGACATTAAAAGCATCCTGATTCTCGGCGCTGGCCCGATCGTTATCGGCCAGGCCTGCGAATTCGACTACTCCGGCGCCCAGGCCTGTAAAGCCCTGCGCGAAGAGGGCTACCGCGTCATCCTGGTGAACTCCAACCCGGCCACCATCATGACCGATCCGGACATGGCTGACGCCACGTACATCGAGCCGATCAAGTGGCAGACCGTGGCCAAGATCATCGAAAAAGAACGTCCGGATGCGGTGCTGCCAACCATGGGCGGCCAGACCGCTCTGAACTGCGCCCTGGACCTGGAACGCGAAGGCATTCTGGAGAAGTTCGGCGTAGAAATGATCGGCGCCAACGCCGACACCATCGACAAGGCTGAAGACCGTTCGCGTTTCGACAAGGCGATGAAATCCATCGGCCTGGCGTGCCCGCGCTCCGGTATCGCCCACAGCATGGAAGAAGCCAACGCGGTTCTCGAAACCCTCGGCTTCCCGTGCATCATCCGTCCGTCCTTCACTATGGGCGGCACCGGCGGTGGCATCGCGTACAACCGTGAAGAGTTCGAAGAAATCTGCGCTCGCGGTCTGGACCTGTCGCCGACCAAAGAACTGCTGATCGACGAATCGCTGATCGGCTGGAAAGAATATGAAATGGAAGTTGTCCGCGACAAAAAGGACAACTGCATCATCGTCTGCTCGATCGAAAACTTCGACCCGATGGGCGTGCACACCGGTGACTCGATCACCGTTGCTCCAGCACAGACCCTGACCGACAAGGAATACCAGATCCTGCGTAACGCCTCTCTGGCGGTACTGCGCGAGATCGGCGTCGAGACTGGCGGTTCCAACGTTCAATTCGGTATCTGCCCGGACACTGGCCGTATGGTCGTGATCGAAATGAACCCGCGTGTATCGCGTTCCTCGGCCCTGGCTTCGAAAGCCACCGGTTTCCCGATCGCCAAAGTCGCGGCCAAACTGGCTGTGGGCTACACCCTCGACGAGCTGTCGAACGACATCACCGGCGGCAAGACCCCGGCGTCTTTCGAGCCGTCGATCGACTACGTCGTCACCAAGCTGCCACGCTTCGCCTTCGAGAAATTCGCCAAGGCTGACGCACGCCTGACCACTCAAATGAAGTCGGTTGGCGAAGTCATGGCCATCGGCCGTACCTTCCAGGAATCCCTGCAGAAAGCTCTGCGCGGTCTGGAAGTAGGCGTTTGCGGTCTGGACGAGAAGCTCGACCTGAGCAATCCGGAAAGCATGAGCGTACTCAAGCGTGAACTGACCGTGCCGGGCGCCGAGCGCATCTGGTACGTGGCAGACGCTTTCCGCGCTGGCATGACTGTCGAAGAAATCTTCGCCATGAACATGATCGACCCTTGGTTCCTGGTACAGATCGAAGATCTGATCAAGGACGAAGAGAAGGTCAAGACCCTTGGTCTGTCCGCGATCGACCGTGACGTGATGTACAAGCTCAAGCGCAAAGGCTTCTCCGATCAGCGTCTGGCCAAGCTGCTGGGTGTGACCGAGAAGAACCTGCGCACGCACCGTCACAAGCTGGAAGTGTTCCCGGTCTACAAGCGCGTTGACACCTGCGCCGCCGAGTTCGCCACCGACACCGCTTACCTTTATTCGACTTACGAAGAAGAGTGCGAAGCCGCGCCGTCGGGTCGCGACAAGATCATGATTCTGGGCGGTGGCCCGAACCGTATCGGTCAAGGTATCGAGTTCGACTACTGCTGCGTTCACGCTGCCCTCGCACTGCGCGAAGACGGCTACGAAACCATCATGGTCAACTGCAACCCGGAAACTGTTTCCACTGACTACGACACCTCCGATCGTCTGTACTTCGAATCGGTAACCCTGGAAGACGTGCTGGAAATCTGCCGCGTCGAGAAGCCGAAAGGCGTGATCGTCCAGTACGGTGGTCAGACTCCGCTGAAACTGGCTCGCGCTCTTGAAGCCGCTGGCGTGCCGATCATCGGTACCAGCCCTGACGCTATCGACCGCGCTGAAGACCGCGAGCGCTTCCAGCAAATGGTTGAGCGTCTGAATCTGCGTCAGCCGCCTAACGCCACCGTGCGCAGCGAAGACGAAGCAATTCGTGCCGCCAGCAAAATCGGTTACCCGCTGGTGGTGCGCCCATCCTATGTTCTGGGTGGTCGCGCGATGGAAATCGTTTACGAAGAAGAAGAGCTCAAGCGCTACCTGCGTGACGCGGTGAAAGTGTCCAACGACAGCCCGGTGCTGCTCGATCACTTCCTCAACTGCGCCATCGAGATGGACGTGGACGCGGTCTGCGACGGCAAAGATGTAGTGATCGGCGCGATCATGCAGCACATCGAACAGGCGGGTGTTCACTCCGGTGACTCCGCGTGCTCGTTGCCGCCGTACTCGCTGCCTGCACATATCCAGGACGAGATGCGCGAGCAGGTCAAGAAAATGGCCCTGGAACTGGGCGTTGTCGGTCTGATGAACGTACAGTTGGCGCTGCAAGGCGAAGACATCTACGTCATCGAAGTCAACCCGCGCGCTTCCCGTACCGTACCGTTCGTATCGAAGTGCATCGGTGTTTCCCTGGCCATGATCGCTGCCCGCGTGATGGCTGGTAAAACCCTGAAAGAAATCGGCTTCACCAAAGAAATCATCCCGAACTTCTACAGCGTGAAAGAGGCGGTGTTCCCGTTCGCCAAATTCCCTGGCGTCGACCCGATCCTCGGCCCAGAGATGAAGTCGACCGGTGAAGTGATGGGTGTGGGTGACACCTTCGGTGAAGCATTCGCCAAAGCCCAGATGGGTGCCAGCGAAGTGCTGCCGACCGGCGGTACTGCATTCATCAGCGTACGTGACGACGACAAGCCACTGGTTGCAGGCGTGGCCCGTGATCTGATCAACTTGGGCTTCGAAGTGGTTGCCACTGCCGGCACTGCCAAGCTGATCGAAGCCGCAGGCCTGAAGGTGCGCCGTGTGAACAAGGTGACCGAGGGTCGTCCGCACGTGGTCGACATGATCAAGAATGACGAAGTCACCCTGATCATCAACACCACCGAAGGTCGTCAGTCGATCGCTGATTCGTACTCCATTCGTCGTAATGCCTTGCAGCACAAGATTTATTGCACCACCACCATTGCTGCTGGCGAAGCTATCTGCGAAGCGCTGAAGTTCGGTCCGGAAAAGACCGTGCGTCGCTTGCAGGATCTACACGCAGGATTGAAGGCATGATCAAATACCCAATGACTGTCCAGGGCGCTAAAGCCCTGGAAGAAGAACACACTCACCTGACCAAGGTCGTTCGTCCGAAGCTCAGCCAGGACATCGGTACGGCCCGCGAGTTGGGTGACTTGAAAGAAAACGCGGAATACCATGCCGCGCGCGAACAGCAAGGCATGGTCGAGGCGCGGATTCGTGATATCGAAGGCCGGATTCAGAATCAGGTCATCATTGACGTCACGACCATTCCTCATACTGGCAAGGTGATTTTCGGCACTACCGTCGAAATCGCCAACGTCGAGACTGATGAAAGTGTCACTTACCACATCGTGGGTGAGGATGAGGCTGACTTCAAACTCGGCAAGATTTCCGTGGGCTCGCCTTTGGCCCGTGCTTTGATCGGCAAGGAAGAGGGCGATGTGGTCGCCGTGAAAACGCCAAGCGGCGTGATCGAGTACGAGATTGTCGAAGTCCGTCACATCTGAAAGAAGGCGCCCGCTGCATGCGGGCGCCATGCTTTGGCAGCTGACCCAGATGTTGTGGGTCGGCGGTCTATGGTTGGTTCATCTCGGTTTGCAGCCGGTGCTGGTTCAGATTGAACTGGCGCCGCTGTTGATCGATGAAATCTCAAGCATGTTTGAAGTGCTGGTGGTGGGATTCGCCGCCGCTTGTGTGATTTTTCAGGCTTTGGTGCTGATACAGGCCGAGGGCCTTGCCAGTCTATGGCGAGATTTTCGCGGGCAGGTGCTGCTGATGGCGTTGTATGCGTGCGCGATGTTTGTCGCAGTGCGTGTCGGCTGGCCGGATGCGCAGCGCTGGCAGGTGTTCAGTTATCTGGTGCTGGGCTTTTCCGGGCTGGTGCTGGTGATGCAGCCGGTGCCGGGATGGAGTGGCAGGGTGCGCGAAGCACACCCTTGACCCTTTTCATCACTTGAAGCGATGAACGTTCGACAGCTGCTTGTTGACGCTGAAGTTCTTGCGGTAAACCAGTGCCATCTTGCCGATGACCTGTACCAGGTCCGCTTTGCCGACCTTGCACAGCTCTGCGATGTGCGCCAGGCGCGATTCGCGATCGAGGATGTTGAGCTTGATTTTGATCAGTTCGTGATCCGCCAAAGCGCGTTCAAGTTCGGCTAGCACACCTTCAGTCAAACCGTTGTCAGCCACCGTCAAAACTGGTTTCAGGTGGTGACCAATGGATTTGTACTGTTTCTTCTGCTCTGGAGTGAGCGGCATAATCTGACCCTTTCGTCTGGATTCTGTAAAATGGCGGCCATTTTACCCGAGGGTTCGTGGATCCGCCCAATTAATCACGACCCTAATCATCGAGGTGCCCAATGGCGCGTTCCAAGACAAGCCTTGGTTGGCTGAAAAGACATGTCAACGATCCTTATGTGAAGCAAGCGCAGAAGGATGGCTACCGCTCGCGTGCGAGTTACAAGCTTCTGGAAGTCCAGGAGAAATACAAGCTGATCCGTCCGGGCATGAGCGTTGTCGATCTGGGCGCCGCGCCCGGCGGCTGGTCGCAGGTCACCAGTCGTCTGATCGGCGGTCAGGGGCGCTTGATCGCTTCGGATATTCTGGAGATGGACAGCATCCCTGACGTGACCTTTATCCAGGGTGACTTCACTGAAGACGCGGTGCTCGCTCAGATCCTGGAGGCTGTGGGTAATTCGCAGGTGGACCTTGTGATTTCCGATATGGCCCCCAATATGAGTGGTACGCCTGAAGTGGATATGCCGAAAGCCATGTTCCTTTGCGAGCTGGCACTTGATTTGGCGGAGCGTATCCTCAAGCCGGGTGGTAATTTTGTGATCAAGATTTTTCAGGGTGAAGGGTTTGATGTTTACCTGAAGGACGCTCGCAAGAAGTTCGACAAGATCCAGATGATCAAGCCGGACTCCTCTCGTGGCTCCTCCCGCGAGCAATACATGCTGGCTTGGGGCTACCGCGGTCGTAGTGAATAAAACGAGTTTTTTTGGCAGGGTGATAGGTTTTTAGTATTTCGCCCGGCCAGCATTAACGAATATTGTGTAGAAAGTGTTTCACAAAGGGTTACAGACGGCGCCTGCCAGAGCTGTAGGTAATGTAGTAAGTTAGGCCGGTGAATATCATGCGAAGCGCGCGCCAGTAGCGGAGCTTGCTTCAGAGGGTAGTTAATTGAACGATATGGCAAAGAATCTGATCCTGTGGTTGATCATCGCGGCTGTCCTGGTGACGGTGATGAACAACTTCTCCAGCCCTAACGAGCCGCAGACCCTCAACTATTCCGACTTCATCCAGCAGGTCAAGGATGGCAAGGTCGAGCGCGTAGCCGTTGATGGCTATGTGATTACCGGTAAGCGTAACGACGGCGACAGCTTCAAGACCATTCGTCCGGCAATCCAGGACAATGGCCTGATCGGCGATCTGGTCGACAACCACGTTGTGGTCGAAGGCAAGCAGCCTGAACAGCAAAGCATCTGGACCCAGCTTCTGGTGGCCAGCTTCCCGATCCTGGTGATCATCGCGGTGTTCATGTTCTTCATGCGCCAGATGCAGGGTGGTGCTGGCGGCAAGGGCGGGCCGATGAGCTTTGGCAAGAGCAAGGCGCGCCTGCTCTCCGAAGATCAGGTGAAAACCACATTGGCTGACGTTGCCGGTTGCGACGAAGCCAAGGAAGAAGTCGGCGAGCTGGTTGAATTCCTCCGTGATCCGGGCAAGTTCCAGCGCCTGGGCGGTCGTATTCCACGCGGCGTACTGATGGTCGGTCCTCCGGGTACCGGTAAAACCTTGCTCGCCAAGGCGATTGCTGGCGAAGCAAAAGTGCCGTTCTTCACCATTTCCGGTTCTGACTTCGTCGAGATGTTCGTCGGTGTCGGTGCCAGCCGTGTACGTGACATGTTCGAGCAGGCGAAGAAGCACGCGCCATGCATCATCTTCATCGACGAAATCGACGCCGTCGGTCGCCACCGTGGCGCCGGCATGGGTGGCGGTCACGACGAACGTGAGCAGACCCTCAACCAGTTGCTGGTTGAGATGGACGGCTTCGAGATGAATGACGGCATCATTGTTATCGCTGCAACCAACCGTCCTGACGTACTCGACCCTGCGCTGTTGCGTCCGGGCCGTTTCGACCGTCAGGTTGTGGTGGGGCTGCCGGATATCCGTGGTCGCGAGCAAATCCTCAAAGTACACATGCGCAAAGTGCCAATGGGTGACGACGTTGCTCCGGCCGTAATCGCACGTGGTACTCCGGGTTTCTCCGGTGCTGACCTGGCTAACCTGGTCAACGAAGCATCGCTGTTCGCTGCACGCAGCGGCAAGCGCATCGTTGAGATGAAAGAATTCGAACTGGCGAAAGACAAGATCATGATGGGCGCCGAGCGCAAATCGATGGTCATGTCCGAAAAAGAGAAGCGGAACACCGCTTACCACGAAGCTGGCCACGCTATTGTGGGTCGCGTCGTGCCTGAGCATGACCCGGTGTACAAAGTGTCGATCATTCCGCGCGGTCGTGCATTGGGTGTCACCATGTTCCTGCCGGAAGAAGATCGCTACAGTTTGTCCAAGCGCGCACTGATCAGTCAGATCTGCTCGCTGTACGGCGGCCGTATCGCTGAAGAAATGACTCTGGGTTTCGACGGTGTGACCACCGGTGCTTCCAACGACATCATGCGTGCCAGTCAGATTGCACGGAACATGGTGACCAAGTGGGGCCTGTCGGAAAAACTCGGTCCATTGATGTACGCCGAAGAAGAGGGTGAAGTATTCCTCGGTCGTGGCGGCGGTGGTCAGGCCGCCAGCTTCTCGGGTGAGACAGCCAAGCTGATCGACTCCGAAGTGCGCAGCATCATTGACCAGTGCTATGGCACCGCCAAGCAGATCCTTACGGATAACCGCGACAAGCTCGATGCAATGGCTGACGCCCTGATGAAGTACGAGACGATCGATGCCGAGCAGATCGACGACATCATGGCCGGTCGTACGCCTCGCGAACCGCGCGATTGGTCGGGTGGCACCGGTACGCCACCGCCACCAGTGGTTCAGGACGAGCGTCCGCAAACACCGATTGGCGGTCCGGCTGCTGACGTTTAAGGTTTGAAATGACTTCTGTTCAGTCCCTGACCCGGTTGCCTTGCGGCAACCGGGTTCTTGATTTGGCCCAGACGCATGTCATGGGCATTCTCAATGTCACTCCGGATTCTTTCTCTGATGGCGGCAAATACAGCCAGCTCGATGCGGCGTTGCGCCACGCCGAAGCCATGGTTGTTGCGGGTGCCACGCTGATTGATGTGGGTGGCGAGTCGACCCGGCCGGGCGCGCGGGCGGTATCGCCGCTCGAAGAGCTGGACCGCGTTGCGCCCATCGTCGAGCTGATCAATCGCGAGCTCGACGTCATTATCTCGGTTGATACTTCGACGCCTGCCGTGATGCGCGAAACCGCGCGGCTGGGCGCTGGTTTGATCAATGATGTGCGGTCGTTGCAGCGTGATGGTGCGCTGGATGCGGCGGCGGCTACAGGTTTGCCGGTTTGCCTGATGCATATGCTGGGTGAGCCCGGCGACATGCAGGACAACCCGCAGTATGAGGATGTCACCCGGGAAGTGGGCGAGTTTCTCGTTGAGCGTATGTCGGCGTGTGCGCTGGCGGGCATTCCTGCTGAGCGCATCATTCTCGACCCCGGTTTCGGCTTCGCCAAAACCCTGCAGCACAATCTAAGCTTGTTCAAGCATATGGAAGCCCTGCATGCGTTCGGTCGACCTTTGTTGGTCGGCGTTTCGCGAAAAAGTATGATCGGCCATGCCCTGAATCGCCCGGTTGGCGAGCGCCTTTTCGGTGGCCTGGCCCTGGCAGCGCTGGCATCTGTCAAAGGCGCGCGTATATTGCGCGTCCATGATGTGGCGGAGACGGTAGACGTGGTGCGGATGATCGCGGCCGTGGAATCAGCCGAATAAGAATGATGGAGCACTTATGAGCAAAAAATACTTTGGTACCGACGGCATTCGTGGTCGCGTCGGTGTATACCCGATTACTCCTGACTTCATGCTCAAGCTCGGTTGGGCCGCAGGCATGGCGTTTCGCAAGATGGGCGCCTGCAAGGTGCTTGTCGGCAAGGACACACGAATTTCCGGCTACATGTTCGAGTCTGCACTTGAGGCGGGGCTGACCTCGGCGGGTGCCGATGTGATGTTGCTGGGGCCGATGCCGACGCCGGCCATTGCCTATCTGTCGCGAACTTTCCAGGCGGAAGCAGGGATCGTTATCAGTGCTTCGCACAATCCGCACGACGATAACGGCATCAAATTCTTCTCCGGCAAAGGTACCAAGTTGCCGGATGAGCTGGAACTGATGATCGAAGAGTTGCTGGATGCGCCGATGACGGTGGTTGAATCGAGCAAAATCGGCAAAGTGTCGCGCATCAACGATGCATCGGGTCGCTACATCGAGTTCTGCAAGAGCAGCGTGCCAACCGGCACCAGCTTTTCCGGGCTCAAGATCGTTATCGATTGCGCGCATGGTGCAACCTACAAGGTGGCGCCAAGCGTCTTCCGGGAGTTGGGCGCAGAAGTTGTCGTCTTGTCTGCCCAGCCCAATGGGCTGAATATCAACGATAACTGCGGCTCGACCCACATGGGACAGTTGCAGGCGGCTGTGCTCGCTGAGCACGCTGATCTGGGGATCGCCTTTGATGGCGATGGCGATCGGGTTCTCATGGTTGATCACACTGGCGCCATTGTTGATGGTGACGAGTTGTTGTTCATCATCGCTCGCGATCTGCATGAGCGCGGTAAGCTGCAGGGCGGCGTGGTTGGCACCCTGATGAGTAACCTCGGCCTGGAGTTGGCGCTGGCGGATCTTTCGGTTCCGTTCATTCGTGCCAACGTCGGCGACCGTTATGTGATCGCGGAGTTGCTTGAGCGTAATTGGCTGGTCGGCGGTGAGAATTCGGGGCACATCGTTTGCTTCAATCACACTACGACCGGTGATGCGATCATCGCTGCATTGCAGGTGTTGATGGCGCTGAAGACTCGCAATGAAGGTTTGGCGCAATCGCGTCAGGCGCTGCGCAAGTGCCCTCAGGTGCTGATCAACGTACGTTTTGCTGGTGGCAATAGCCCGCTGGAGCATCCGGCTGTCAAGGAGGCCAGTGCGCGAGTCACTCAGGCAATGGCCGGTCGCGGTCGTGTTCTTTTGCGCAAGTCCGGCACAGAGCCTCTGGTGCGTGTAATGGTCGAGGGCGAGGACGAAGCGCAGGTTCGCGGCTATGCCGAAGAACTGGCAAAACTGGTAACTGAAGTTTCTGCCTGATACGGCTTGCAAGGCATGATTGTGTTGGGTAACATCTGCGCCCACTTTGACCGACGAGGTACAGCATGCGTCGCCCTATGGTAGCTGGTAACTGGAAGATGCACGGTACCCGCGCCAGCGTCGCTGAGCTGATCAACGGCCTTCGTCATCTGGCCTTGCCAAGCGGTGTTGATGTCGCGGTATTCCCGCCTTGCTTGCATATCAATCAAGTGATTGATGGCTTGAAAGGTAAATCGATTTCGGTCGGTGCGCAGAATTCTGCGGTGGAATCCATGCAAGGTGCATTGACCGGTGAGATTGCACCGAGTCAGTTGGTGGATGCAGGTTGTTCCCTTGTGCTTGTCGGGCACTCCGAACGCCGCCAGATTATGGGTGAGCGAGACGGGATGCTGAATCGCAAGTTCGCAGCTGCACAGGCATGTGGCTTGATTCCGGTGTTGTGTGTAGGGGAAACCCTTGAACAGCGCGAAGCTGGAAAAACTCTTGAGGTTGTCGGGCGTCAGCTGGGCAGCATCATCGAGGAGCTGGGTGTAGGTGCTTTTGCCAAGGCAGTCATCGCTTACGAGCCGGTCTGGGCTATTGGTACCGGACTGACTGCAACGCCGCAGCAAGCTCAGGATGTGCATAAAGCCATTCGCGAGCAGCTGGCGGCAGAGAATTCTGAAGTCGCACGAGGTGTGCGGCTTCTATACGGCGGCAGCGTGAAGGCGGCCAATGCGGTCGAACTGTTCGGCATGCCGGATATCGATGGGGGGCTCATTGGTGGAGCTTCCCTGAATGCAGATGAGTTCGGTGCGATCTGTCGCGCCGCGGGAAACTGAAAAAATGCTGGAAACAGTCGTAGTCGTTTTTCATCTGCTGGGTGCATTGGGCGTAGTTGCTCTGGTTTTGCTGCAGCAGGGTAAGGGTGCGGACGCTGGCGCGTCTTTCGGAGCAGGTGCTTCAAATACTGTGTTCGGAAGCCAAGGTTCCTCTACCTTTCTTAGTAAGTTTACTGCTATACTTGCCGCCGGTTTCTTCATAACCAGCTTGGGGTTAGGTTACTTTGCTAAAGAGAAGGCTCACCAGCTGACTCAAGCAGGTCTCCCAAATCCAGCAGTGTTGGAAGTACCTAAGCAACAACAACCGGCTTCTGATGATGTCCCGGTGCTTCAAGAGCAAAAGTCGGCTACTCCAGCGACTGACGTACCTCCAGCTCAAGAGCAGAAGTAAGAAGGGTTACAGACGTAGTTTTGCCGAGGTGGTGGAATTGGTAGACACGCAACCTTGAGGTGGTTGTGCCCATAGGGTGTAGGGGTTCGAGTCCCCTTCTCGGTACCAATTAGTCAGGAGAGCCCGCTGTTGCGGGCTTTCTTGCAGGTGGAAGGTTACATTGACCCTATAAGGGATCGGTCGTATACTTCCGCCCCAGCTTTGTCGCGGGGTGGAGCAGTCTGGTAGCTCGTCGGGCTCATAACCCGAAGGTCGTCGGTTCAAATCCGGCCCCCGCAACCAGTTTAAGGAGCCCCTTTTAAGGGGCTTTTTGTTAGCTGGACACTTTCAACGCCGCTGTTCGACGGCGTTTCAAGGATGGGCGTTTCGCCCATTTTTTTATTTTGCAAAGCATGCACATATCATGCACTAGGGGGTTCAGGTGTCGAGCAAGCTAGAAGAGTTGCAGGCCTTGCTGGCCCCGGTGGTCGTGGCCCTGGGCTATGAATGCTGGGGTATCGAGTTTTCGGCTCAGGGTCGTCACTCGATGTTGCGCGTTTATATCGATAAAGAGGGTGGCGTGCTGGTGGACGATTGCGCCATTGTCAGCCGTCAGATCAGTGGTGTCCTGGATGTTGAAGATCCAATCACCGTTGAATACACCCTTGAAGTTTCCTCGCCTGGCATGGAGCGCCCACTGTTCACTATTGAGCAGTTCGCCCAGTTTGTCGGTGAACAAGTGAAGATCAAGCTGCGCTCGCCTTTCGAAGGTCGACGCAACTTTCAGGGCCTTCTGCGCGGTGTAGAAGAACAGGATGTCGTGGTGCAGGTAGACGACCATGAGTTCCTGTTGCCGATCGATATGATCGACAAGGCCAACATTATTCCCAGTTTTGACTGAGACGCGGATCCCGCGGATCCAATGGCTTGCGAAAGGCGAGGCGTACGATGAGCAAAGAAGTACTGCTGGTTGTTGAGTCGGTATCCAATGAAAAGGGCGTACCGGCAAGCGTAATTTTTGAAGCGCTGGAGCTGGCTTTGGCCACTGCTACCAAAAAGCGTTTTGAAGACGAAGTTGACCTGCGTGTGGAAATTAACCGCCACACCGGGGCATACGAAACTTTCCGTCGCTGGACGGTCGTCGAAGAGAATGATCTCGACGATCCGGCCATCGAAACCTGGCCGAGCAAGGTTGCCGAAACGCATCCGGGTGCCAACGTTGGCGACGTCGTTGAAGAAAAGATCGAATCCATCGAGTTCGGCCGCATTGCTGCACAGACTGCCAAGCAAGTCATTGTGCAAAAAGTACGTGAAGCCGAGCGCGCACAAGTGGTCGACGCTTATCGCGAGCGCCTTGGAGAAATCATCTCCGGCACCGTGAAAAAGGTCACCCGCGACAACGTGATCGTCGATCTGGGTAACAACGCTGAAGCGTTGCTGGCCCGTGAAGACATCATTTCTCGCGAAACTTTCCGTGTTGGCGTGCGTTTGCGTGCGCTGCTCAAGGAAATCCGCACCGAGAACCGCGGCCCGCAGCTGATCCTGTCGCGTACCGCGCCGGAAATGCTGATCGAGCTGTTCCGCATCGAAGTGCCGGAAATTGCTGAAGGCCTGATCGAAGTCATGGCTGCGTCCCGCGATCCGGGTTCGCGCGCCAAGATCGCCGTCCGCTCCAAGGACAAACGCATTGACCCACAAGGTGCTTGCATCGGTATGCGCGGTTCGCGCGTCCAGGCAGTGTCGGGTGAGTTGGGCGGTGAGCGTGTTGATATCGTTCTTTGGGACGACAACCCGGCTCAGTTCGTAATCAACGCCATGTCCCCGGCCGAGGTTGCGGCAATTATCGTTGACGAAGATGCCCATGCAATGGACATCGCCGTTGGCGCAGACAATCTGGCTCAGGCCATCGGTCGCGGTGGTCAGAACGTGCGTCTGGCTAGCCAGTTGACTGGCTGGACCCTGAACGTGATGACCGAATCGGACATCCAGGCTAAGCAGCAAGCAGAAACCGGCGACATCCTGCGCAACTTCATCGACGAGCTGGAAGTCGACGAAGACCTGGCACAGGTGCTGGTAGATGAAGGCTTCACCAGCCTGGAAGAGATTGCCTACGTACCGTTGGAAGAAATGCTCAACATCGACGGCTTTGACGAAGATACCGTCAACGAGCTTCGCGCTCGTGCCAAGGATCGTTTGTTGACCAAAGCCATCGCTACTGAGGAAAAGCTGGCAGACGCCCATCCGGCCGAAGACCTGCTCTCGCTTGAGGGTATGGACAAGGATTTGGCGATGGAACTGGCGGTGCGCGGCGTAATTACCCGCGAAGACCTGGCCGAGCAGTCTATTGACGACCTGCTCGACATCGACGGCATTGACGATGATCGTGCCGGCAAGTTGATCATGGCCGCCCGAGCCCACTGGTTCGAGTAATTAGGCGCGGCCTGAGGAGAGAAGTGCATGACGCAAGTCACGGTGAAACAACTGGCCGATGAGGTCAAAACACCGGTAGAGCGCCTGTTGCAGCAGATGCGTGAGGCAGGTCTGCCGCACACCGCCGCCGAAGAAAATGTGACTGACAGTGAGAAGCAGTCCCTGCTGACTCACTTGAAAAGCAGCCACAAGGCGAAAGTGGAAGAACCACGCAAGATCACGCTGCAGCGTAAAACCACCAGCACCCTGCGTGTTGCTGGCAGCAAGAGCATCAGCGTTGAAGTCCGCAAAAAGAAAGTTTTCGTACAGCGCAGCCCGGAAGAAATCGAAGCCGAGCGCAAGCGTGAACTGGATGAGCGTCGCGCAGTAGAAAATGCTGCCCGTCAGAAGGCTGAAGAAGAAGCCAAGCAACGCGCCGAAGTAGAAGCGCGTAATCAGCCTGCTGCTGCGCAGAACGCTAACAGCGCTGCCGTTGCGGCGCCGGTTGCCGCTGCAGAACCAGTACGCGAAAGCGCACCGGTCGCTGCCGCTGCTCCAGCTCCGTCTGCTGACGTTCGCAACAAGCAGAACGAACAGCGCCGTCCGGACAAGCCACGTGCCGACGATAACAATCGTCGCAGCGGCGGTGGTGATGGCGAGCGCAAAAACGCTCCGCATCGCGCCTCGGTCAAAGAAAAAGCGCCGGCGCCACGTGTGGCACCACGCACTACCGACGAAGAAAGCGATGGCTTCCGTCGTGGTGGTCGCGGCAAGGCCAAGCTGAAGAAGCGCAACGCCCACGGTTTCCAGAGCCCAACCGGCCCTGTCGTGCGTGATGTGCAGATCGGCGAGACCATCACTGTTGGCGATCTCGCCAATCAGATGTCGGTCAAGGCAGCTGAAATCATCAAGTTCATGTTCAAACTGGGTACCCCAGCGACCATCAACCAGGTGCTTGATCAGGAAACTGCTCAACTGGTAGCCGAAGAACTGGGCCACAAAGTGACCCTGGTCAGCGACACCGCCCTGGAAGATTCCCTGGCCGAGTCCCTGAAGTTTGAAGGCGAGTCGTTCTCCCGTGCACCAGTCGTGACCGTAATGGGTCACGTTGACCACGGTAAAACGTCCCTGCTCGACTACATCCGTCGTGCCAAAGTTGCTGCTGGCGAAGCCGGTGGTATCACCCAGCACATCGGTGCATACCACGTTGAAACCGAACGCGGCATGGTCACCTTCCTCGACACCCCGGGTCACGCCGCGTTTACCGCAATGCGTGCTCGTGGTGCCAAGGCGACTGACATCGTGATCCTGGTAGTTGCAGCGGACGACGGCGTGATGCCGCAGACCATTGAAGCTGTTCAGCACGCGGTAGCGGCTGGCGTGCCATTGGTTGTTGCAGTGAACAAAATCGACAAGCCGGGCGCCGATCTCGATCGCATCCGTAGCGAACTGTCGGTTCACGGCGTGACGTCTGAAGAGTGGGGCGGTGATACGCCGTTCGTACCGGTTTCGGCGAAAGTCGGTACTGGCGTGGACGAGCTGCTTGAAGCCGTTCTGCTGCAAGCTGAAGTTCTCGAACTGAAAGCAACTCCATCGGCTCCTGGCCGTGGCGTTGTAGTTGAATCGCGTCTCGACAAAGGTCGTGGCCCGGTTGCAACCGTTCTGGTTCAAGACGGTACCCTGCGCCAAGGCGACATGGTCCTGGTCGGTTCGAACTATGGTCGTGTTCGCGCCATGCTCGACGAGAACGGCAAGCCAATCAAAGAAGCCGGTCCATCCATCCCTGTCGAGATCCTCGGCCTGGACGGTACCCCGGACGCTGGCGACGAGATGAGCGTAGTTGCTGACGAGAAGAAAGCCCGTGAAGTGGCTCTGTTCCGTCAAGGCAAGTTCCGCGAAGTCAAACTGGCTCGCGCTCACGCTGGCAAGCTGGAAAACATCTTCGAAAACATGGGTCAGGCCGAGAAGAAGACGCTCAACATCGTCCTCAAATCCGACGTCCGTGGTTCGCTGGAAGCGTTGAACGGTGCCTTGAATGGCCTGGGCAACGACGAAGTACAAGTGCGCGTAGTCGGCGGCGGTGTCGGTGGTATCACCGAGTCCGACGCTAACCTGGCACTGGCTTCCAACGCTGTACTGTTCGGCTTCAACGTGCGTGCCGATGCTGGCGCACGCAAGATCGTCGAGCAGGAAGGTCTGGACATGCGTTACTACAACGTGATCTACGACATCATCGAAGACGTCAAGAAAGCCCTGACCGGCATGCTCGGCAGCGATGTTCGCGAGAACATCCTGGGTATCGCCGAAGTGCGTGACGTGTTCCGTTCGCCGAAGTTTGGCGCGATCGCTGGTTGCATGGTGATCGAAGGTGTTGTGCACCGTAACCGTCCGATCCGTGTACTGCGTGAAGACATCGTTATCTTCGAAGGCGAGCTGGAATCCCTGCGCCGCTTCAAGGATGACGCTTCCGAAGTACGTGCCGGCATGGAATGCGGTATCGGCGTGAAGAGCTACAACGACGTTAAAGTCGGCGACAAGATCGAAGTCTTCGAGAAGGTTCAGGTTGCTCGCAGCCTCTAACTCGCGCACTTCAGGAGCCGTGATGGTCGGCCGCACTCAAGGGTGTGGCGCATCACCCGGACTCTAAACGCAACGCCCGGTCTGGCTTTTGTCAGGCCGGGCGTTTGCCGCTTTCAGACCTGGCGGGTTTCACCGCCTGGCAGTAACAGGTAACAAAATCATGGCAAAAGAATACAGCCGTACCCAACGTATCGGCGATCAGATGCAGCGCGAGCTGGCCCAACTGATCCGTCGTGAAGTCAAAGATCCACGTGTGGGTCTGGTCACCATTACCGCTGTGGAAGTCAGCCGTGACGTCGGTCACGCAAAGATTTTCATCACCGTGATGGGGCAGGACAACGCTGAAGACATCGCGCAAAGCATCAAGGTGCTCAATTCCGCCGCAGGTTTCCTGCGTATGCAACTGGCCCGCGAAATGAAGCTGCGCAGCGTGCCGCAACTGCACTTCCACTACGACGAATCCGTCGTTCGTGGTGCGCATTTGTCGGCGCTGATCGAGCGTGCGGTGGCTGAAGACAATCAGCATCCGGTCGCTGCTGAACCTGAAGACACCAAGGAGTAATTCGGTGGCTCAGGTCAAACGTATCCGTCGTAACGTCAGCGGCATCATCCTGCTCGACAAGCCGCTGGGGTTCACCTCCAACGCCGCGTTGCAGAAGGTTCGCTGGTTGCTCAACGCCGAGAAGGCCGGTCACACCGGCAGCCTCGATCCGCTGGCCACTGGCGTCTTGCCGCTGTGCTTTGGCGAGGCGACCAAGTTCTCGCAATACCTGCTCGATTCCGACAAGGCTTATGAAACCCTCGCGCAACTGGGCAAGACCACCACCACGGCGGATGCCGAAGGTGAGGTTTTGCAGGAGCGCCCGGTGACCGTTGGTCGCGCCGATGTCGAAGCGGCATTGCCGAAATTTCGTGGGCAAATCAGTCAGATACCGCCGATGTACTCGGCACTCAAGCGTGATGGCCAGCCGCTGTACAAGTTGGCTCGTGCAGGCGAAGTAGTGGAGCGTGAACCGCGTTCTGTTACTATTGCGCGCTTGGAATTACTGGCCTTCGAAGGTGATACTGCGCGCCTTGCGGTGGATTGCAGCAAAGGCACCTATATTCGCACCCTGGTGGAGGATATCGGTGAGCAACTCGGTTGTGGTGCGTACGTCGCTGAATTGCGCCGTACCCAGGCCGGGCCTTTCACCCTGGCGCAGACCGTGACCCTCGAAGAGCTTGAAGCGGTACATGCCGAAGGCGGCAACGAAGCGGTGGATCGCTTCCTGATGCCATCGGACAGCGGCCTGCAGGATTGGCCGTTGCTGCACTTCTCCGAAGCGAGCGCGTTCTACTGGCTCAACGGCCAGCCGGTACGTGCCCCGGATGCTCCGAAGTTCGGCATGGTGCGGGTACAGGATCACAATGGTCGCTTCATCGGTATCGGTGAAGTGAGCGAAGACGGGCGCATCGCGCCACGTCGTTTGATTCGGTCAGAATGACCGGAACCGGCCTGTGTCACAGCAGGTCGGCGAGTGTGGCTGTTAACAGGCACGGTCACGACTCATTTATAGATACAGGGATTTGTCCCTGGCCTGTTGAAGCTGTTTCCCTGAAACAGTTTCCTGATAAAAGGATTGCCTCATGGCTCTCGACGTTCAAGAAAAAGCTCAAATCGTTGCTGACTACCAGCAAGCTGTTGGTGACACTGGTTCGCCAGAAGTGCAAGTTGCACTGCTGACCCACAACATCAACAAGCTGCAAGGTCACTTCAAGGCCAACGGTAAAGATCACCACTCCCGTCGTGGTCTGATCCGCATGGTAAACCAGCGTCGCAAGCTGCTGGACTACCTGAAAGGCAAGGATCTGGGTCGTTATCAGACTCTGATCGGTCGCCTGGGTCTGCGTCGCTAATCAGCGATTGCGCTATGAGGTTGGTTGTCTGTCGGACGTCTGCGGTTTACCGCCGGCGGCTTGCAGGCTCCCAGCCTCAAGTTTTATCTGGATACACGTTTTACCCTGGACAGGCGTTGGGCCGATTCCCGACATTGCCCAAGAATTCGCAAGAAACCAGTTCCCCCAAGAGCCACAAAGAAGGTAGGACACCGTGAACCCGGTAATCAAAAAATTCCAGTTCGGTCAATCGACCGTTACCCTCGAGACTGGCCGTATCGCCCGTCAGGCCTCCGGCGCAGTATTGGTCACCGTTGACGACGACGTCAGCGTGTTGGTGACTGTAGTCGGTGCAAAACAAGCCGATCCAGGCAAGGGCTTCTTCCCTCTGTCGGTTCACTACCAGGAAAAGACTTACGCTGCCGGTAAGATCCCTGGCGGTTTCTTCAAGCGTGAAGGCCGTCCTTCCGAAAAAGAAACCCTGACTTCCCGACTGATCGACCGTCCGATCCGTCCGCTGTTCCCAGAAGGCTTCATGAACGAAGTGCAGGTTGTCTGCACCGTCGTTTCCACCAGCAAGAAGACCGATCCGGACATCGCTGCGATGATCGGTACCTCGGCTGCCCTGGCTATCTCGGGCATCCCGTTTGACGGCCCGATCGGCGCTGCTCGCGTTGCTTTCCACGAAAGCACCGGTTACCTGCTGAACCCGACTTACGAGCAGCAAGCTGCTTCGAGCCTGGACATGGTCGTTGCCGGTACTTCCGACGCCGTCCTGATGGTTGAATCGGAAGCTAAAGAGCTGACCGAAGACCAGATGCTGGGCGCGGTACTGTTTGCTCACGACGAGTTCCAGGTGGTGATCAACGCCGTCAAAGAACTGGCCGCTGAAGCTGCCAAGCCAACCTGGAACTGGGCTCCTGCACCAGAAGCCACCGAACTGCTGGGCGCTATCCGTGCCGAGTTCGGCGACGCGATCTCCCAGGCTTACACCATCACCATCAAGGCCGACCGTTACGCTCGCCTGGGTGAGCTGAAGGATCAGGTGGTTGCCAAGCTGTCCGGTGAAGAAGGCCAGCCTACGTCCAGCGAAGTCAAAGCTGCTTTCGGCGAAATCGAATACCGCACCGTTCGCGAAAACATCGTAAACGGCAAGCCACGTATCGACGGTCGCGACACCAAAACCGTACGTCCGCTGAACATCGAAGTCGGCGTTCTGCCGAAGACTCACGGTTCGGCGCTGTTCACCCGTGGTGAAACCCAGGCTCTGGTAGTCGCGACTCTGGGCACCGCCCGTGACGCACAGCTGCTGGACACTCTGGAAGGCGAGAAAAAAGACCCGTTCATGCTGCACTACAACTTCCCTCCGTTCTCGGTGGGCGAGTGTGGTCGCATGGGTGGCGCTGGTCGTCGTGAAATCGGTCACGGCCGTCTGGCCCGTCGTTCGGTTTCGGCCATGCTGCCAGCCGCTGACGTGTTCCCGTACACCATCCGTGTGGTTTCGGAAATCACCGAATCCAACGGTTCGAGCTCGATGGCTTCCGTTTGCGGCGCTTCCCTGGCCCTGATGGACGCTGGCGTGCCGATGAAGGCGCCGGTTGCCGGTATCGCCATGGGTCTGGTTAAAGAAGGCGAGAAATTCGCCGTCCTGACCGACATCCTTGGTGACGAAGACCACCTGGGCGACATGGACTTCAAAGTAGCCGGTACCGCTAAAGGCGTTACTGCGCTGCAGATGGACATCAAGATCAAAGGCATCACCGAAGAAATCATGGAGATCGCTCTGGGCCAAGCCCTGGAAGCGCGCCTGAACATCCTCGGTCAGATGAACCAGATCATCGGCCAGTCGCGTACCGAACTGTCGGCCAACGCTCCGACCATGATCGCGATGAAAATCGACACCGACAAAATCCGTGACGTTATCGGTAAAGGTGGCGCGACCATCCGTGCGATCTGCGAAGAAACCAAGGCTTCGATCGACATCGAAGACGACGGTTCGATCAAGATCTTCGGCGAAACCAAGGAAGCCGCTGAAGCTGCACGTCAGCGCGTTCTGGGTATCACCGCTGAAGCCGAGATCGGCAAGATCTACGTGGGCAAGGTTGAGCGCATCGTCGACTTCGGCGCATTCGTCAACATTCTGCCGGGCAAGGACGGTCTGGTGCACATCTCGATGCTGAGCGACGCTCGCGTAGAGAAAGTGACCGACATCCTGAAAGAAGGCCAGGAAGTGGAAGTGCTGGTACTGGACGTGGACAACCGCGGCCGTATCAAGCTGTCCATCAAAGACGTGGCAGCTGCAAAGGCTTCGGGCGTTTAATTACCCCAAGGCTTTAGCGCAATGAAAATGCTCCGCCGTGAAAACGGCGGGGCATTTTTTTTGTCTGGCATAAAGCAATTGTGGCGAGGGGATTTATCCCCGTTCGGCTGCGCAGCAGTCGTAAAACCAGACACTGCGGACTGCCTGAAACACCGAGGTGTTGGATTCACGGCCGCTGCGCTGCCGAACGGGGATAAATCCCCTCGCCACAAATGGGAGTTTCAAGAGATAACCATCAGGCAACCCACAAATTTGCCGCAGCACACGACCGGTGCTAGGTTTAGCCCACCGCCCGTGTAGCTCAGCCGGTAGAGCAGCGCACTCGTAACGCGAAGGTCGCAGGTTCGATTCCTGTCTCGGGCACCACTTCTCTTACTTCACCTTGCGGCTCAGGTCCTCGACGGTACGTTTGAGCTGATCCATGGCCCGGTCCTGATCGTTGACCTTCTGTTTCAGATTGGAAATCTCGCTGCTGCTCGAGCTTGAGCTCGAACCGCTATTGCGCTTGAGGTCTTCGACCTGACGACCGAGCGTGTCCAGCTCACGATCCTGTTCCTTGATCTTGTTCTTCAGGTCATCGATGTCCCTGCTGCTGGAGCTTGAGCTCGAACCGCCGCTGCGTTTGAGGTCTTCGATCTGGCGCGATTGCTCGCTGATCGTGTCGCGCATTTTTTTCAGTTCATCGATGCTGATATCGCTTCTGATCACCACGTCTTTGCCGTAATCGTTGTGAATCAGCGAAACCTTGTCGCCGTAGGACGGGCTGCTGGAGCTCAGCTCAACCGCCATCGCGCTGGCGGGAAGCGCCAAAACGGCAAACAGCGTGGTAGCGGACACAACAGAAGAGATTTTTGAAAAGCTGCGCATCACTGGTTTTCCTTGTGAACAGCGAAGATGAGTGCCGAACTGGCACATCGCTATGACTGGAAAAGTGTATTTATGTTCCGCAGGTCAAATTTTTGTGCGAGAGATGTAAAGAGCCGTGTAATTCGTCATGCAAACGTCCTATATTCGGTGCCTGCATGAGCATCGCTTAGCAGTTTTCAGATGATCCCGAATGGTTCCGAAGGCCGGAAAAATCCGCGTCAGAGAGATCCTTGATGATCCAGATCCATCCTCCATTCTTACGATCAACGAGAACGCCATGACCGAACTAACTCAAGAGCAACGTCACGAACAAGCGCTGGAAAAGTACATTCTGGACGTACCGGACCTGAAGGACGAGATCAAGGACCTGAGTCCTGATGATCAAAAAGATCAGATCCAGTGGGCCTTCGAAGACGAAGCCGAAGCTCAGGGCCTGCAGCCGTGGGAGCTGACGCTCAAGTACACGAGCACGCCGGAGGAGTTCGAGGCGCAGCGCCTCGTGCTGCACAAAGAGGCGGCCGAAGTGCTGGGCGTCGAGTGGGACGAGTACTGCGAAATGAACAATCTTGTCGTCTAAGAGCAGCTAGGAGCTACAAGTTTCAAGCTACAAGTCAAAGCAAAAGCGCTTTGGCTTGTAGCTTGTAGCTCGCATCTTGTCGCTGCTGTTTAAAGGCTGAGACGCATCGACAGGTCGACCGCTTTGACATCCTTGGTCATTGCGCCGATCGAGATGTAGTCCACCCCGGTTTCGGCGATCGGCAGCAGCGTGCTTTCGTTGATGCCACCGCTCGCTTCCAGTTTCGCCTTGCCGCCGTTCAGACGCACGGCTTCGCGCATGTCATCCAGGCTCAGTTCGTCGAGCATGATGATGTCGGCGCCGGCCGCCAGCGCTTCCTTCAGTTCTTCCAGGCTTTCCACTTCGATTTCCACCGGTTTGCCCGGTGCGATCTTGTGCGCGGCGGCAATGGCTTGCGGAATGCCGCCGCTGGCTGCGATGTGGTTTTCCTTGATCAGGAAGGCGTCGTACAGACCGATGCGGTGGTTGTGGCAGCCGCCGCAGGTTACTGCGTATTTCTGCGCAAGGCGCAGGCCCGGCAGGGTTTTACGGGTATCGAGCAGCTTGACGTCAGTAGCGCCGACGAAGTCTGCGAGGTACTGCGCGCGCGTGGCCACACCTGACAGCAGTTGCAGGAAGTTCAGCGCACTGCGCTCACCGGTCAGCAGCGAGCGCGCCGGGCCTTCCAGATGAAACAGCGGCTGATTGGGTTTGACCCGCTCGCCATCGACCACTTGCCAATGCACCGCGACGCGCGGATCGAGCTGACGGAACACCGCATCGACCCACGCGGTGCCGCAGATGACGGCTTCGTCACGAGTGATGATGGTGGCTTTGGCCAGGCGTTCGGCCGGGATCAGTTGCGCGGTGATGTCGCCGCTGCCGACGTCTTCGAGTAACGCACGGCGCACGTTGGCTTCGATTTCGGCGGTCAAATCGGCGAGACGTAGATTCGGCATAACGGGCTCCACAAACAAAGTGGTTCGATTATAGGGGCATGGCATCGGCCAACCCAAGGCGAGAACTCGCGTGCTTGACTGCATCCGGTCGAATTTCTTTGAGTAAACAGCGTGTGAGCGTGGTCTGTGCAAGGTGTCGGCGCCTAGGGGAAACCCTGACGGCTATAGCGTCGGGGACATCTTTTGCAAGATAATCCGCCTTGCATTTGACGTCATAGCTTTGACGTAAAGGCTGGACCTGCCGAATGACGCCGAGAGGCGCGAGGCTGATTGCAATAAAGCTCGTTCCACCGCTACTGCGCTGACAGACAGGACGCGAGCGCGAGCAGGCTCACTCCTACACAGGGAATCGTGTTGCCGCAACGCACTCGATGTTTCTGCCAAGAAGAATCACCGTTTCAGGAGGCTTGGATGCACAACGACGGGAAAGTAGTGCCTTTGCACAAGGCCGCTACCGATCAGGCGAATCATTCGCCGCTCGCCCGCCTGCCTGTGATTCTGCTTCAGGTTCGCGACAAGGCCGCGCAGCAGCTGCGCCATGGATTACAGGAGCTGTTCGATAACGCCGACGACACGCTGTTTGAAATGGCTGATCGGGCGCGGAACGATGTTGAGCAGAACATCTTTTTCGAGGCCATGCGCGACCTGCGCCTCAAGCGCAAAAATATCGAGCGGGGCTTTCTCGAGCTGTTTTTCGAGGCCTTCGTCAGCCTCACCCAATACGACTCCACGCACAACGCGCTGCCGCGCACGCTGATGTTCGAAGAGTCGGCGCCACGCACCGATGACATGGAGCGCAGCGTGGCGGTCGAGACCATGGTCGGTCGTGTGCTCAAGCGGGACGGCTTCGCGCTCGATCAATTGACCACGCGGCTCAACGCCTTGCTCGGCAATACCCTCGACGATCAGCACAACCCGCTCGGCCCGGCGATGCTCTGCGAGTACTTCTTGCAGGCCGGGCGCAATCTGGGCGTGGAGATCAAGGTCAAGCTGATCCTGCTCAAGTTGTTCGAGCGCTATGTGCTCGCCGACACCGAACAGCTTTACGCGGAGGCCAACCAGCTCCTGCTCGCCACCGGTGTGCTTCCGGCGTTGAAGCCAGCACCGACGCGGCGCGCCATTGATCGTGCGGCTGCCAGCGTCTACAGCGAAGAAAGTCACGAGCCGACGCCCGCTGATGAAAGCGTGCAGGAGGTCTTCGCTGCGCTGCAGGAGTTGCTATTACACGTGCGCGGCAGCGTTGCTCCGACGCTGGAGCCAAGCGGCGCCACCCAACCGATCACCACGCGCGATTTGCTGCGTCTGCTTTCGCATTTGCAGCAATACGTGCCCGCACTCGCCGCGCAGGATGACTTCGATCTGCGCAATCAGCTGGAACAACTGCTGACGCGGGTCAGCGTCAGAAGCGGCAAGTCGCGGATTGTCGGCGGGGCAGACGAAGACGTGATCAACCTGATCGCCATGGTCTTCGATTGCATTCTCGACGATCGCAACGTGCCGGATTCGCTGAAGGCGCTGATCGCCCGTTTGCAGATTCCGATGCTCAAGGTCGCGGTGCTCGACAAAAGCTTCTTCAGCCGCAGCAGTCATCCGGCGCGGCGCCTGCTCAACGAAATTGCCGACGCGGCCATGGGCTGGGGCGATTGCGACAGTGAGGCGCGCGACAGTTTGTATGTGCGCATCGAACAAGTGGTGCAGCGCCTGTTGACCGATTTTGTCGATGATCCGGCGATTTTTTCCGAGTTGCTCGCCGACTTCCTCGCCTTCACCAGCGATGAACGCCGCCGCAGTGAATTGCTTGAGCAGCGTTTGCGCGATGCCGAAGAGGGACGCGCAAAAACCGAGTTGGCCCGGCGCCGGGTCGAGCAGGCGTTGAATCAGGCCTTGCTGGGTAAAGTCCTGCCGCCAGCAGTGGTGACCTTCGTCCAGAATGCCTGGAGCAAGGTGCTGCTGCTGACCTGCCTCAAACATGGCGATCAGTCCGCCGAGTGGCAGGCCGATGTGCAGACCATGGAACAACTGATCTGGAGTGTGCAGCGCCATGACCACGCCGAGTCGAGCCTGCGCCTGCTGGCGTTGGTGCCGGGGTTGCTCAAGTCACTGCGCGATGGCCTGAGCAGTTCGGCGTTCGATCCGTTCGCGACCAGCGAATTTTTCAGCGAACTCGAAGCCCTGCATGTGCGGGTGCTGGAGCGTTCTGCCGAGACTGATCAGGCCGCGATGATGGTCGAGGTGTCGCAGCAGATCGTTTTGCAGGCCGCCGACGAGGGCTCGCTGGAGCTGACCTCGGTCCGTTTGTCCCATGACGACGCGGGTCTGCGCCAGGTCGATCAGTTGCGCCTTGGCAGTTGGGTGGCGTTTCAGGAAGACGATGAACACAGCTTGCGCTGCAAACTGGCTGCCATCATCGAGGCCACGGGCAAATACGTCTTTGTCGATCGCACCGGGATGAAAGTGCGCGAGCGCAGTCGCACCGGGCTCGCCCTGGAATTTCGTCGCGGCGCAGTGCGCGCGCTGGACGATACCTTGCTGTTCGACCGGGCGCTGGAGTCGGTGCTGGGTAATCTGCGGCGACTCAATCGCGCCAAGTGATCGCGCGCCGGGGGCCGATCACGGCATACTGGGCGCCAACACAGTCGGCGTTGAAGGAATCGGTATGCAGTTGGATCCCGCTAGCGGGTGGTGTCACGGGGTGCAGGTCTGCCCATCGCCCAACTTCAATGAGCGCCCTGCGGGCGAAGTCTCCCTGTTGGTCATCCACAACATCAGCCTGCCACCGGCGCAGTTCGCCACGGGCAAGGTGCAGGAATTTTTTCAGAACCGTCTGGATGTCACCGAACATCCCTACTTTGCCGGGATCGCCGACTTGCGCGTCTCCGCGCACTTTCTGATCGAACGTGACGGCAAGGTCACCCAGTTTGTCTCCTGTCTTGAGCGGGCGTGGCATGCGGGGGTGTCGATTTTCGACGGCCGCGAAACCTGTAACGATTTTTCCGTGGGCATCGAGCTCGAAGGCACCGATGATCTACCGTTCACCGACGCGCAGTATCAGGCGTTGACGACGCTGACCCAGCAGTTGCAAGCAGCATTTCCGGCCATCACCGGCGCCCGCATTTGTGGGCACAGCGACATAGCACCCGGGCGTAAGACCGATCCTGGCCCGGCATTCGACTGGGCGCGTTACCGCGCAGCCCTGGCACAAGAGGAAGGACAATGAGTTTTCTGGTGTTACTGCTGGCGGTCTGGATCGAGAAGTTCTCGGCCCTGCGCCATCGGCTTCAACGCGATGGCGGATGGATCCGCGAACTGAACAAACTCGAAAGCAGTCAGCAGTTGGCGAAACAACCCTGGCTGGTGCTGACGATTCTGGTGCTGTTGCCGGTGGCATTGTTGGCGCTGTTGCTGGTGGTGCTGGAGCCGGTAGCTTATGGCCTGTTGGCGTTGCCGGTGCATTTGCTGGTGGTGATTTACAGTCTGGGGCGCGGCGATCTGCTCGGCGGCCTCGGCCCGTTTCGTGATGCCTGGCGTCGAGAGGATCTGCAGGCGGCGGCCCATGTGGCCAAGCGCGATCTGAATATTTGCGCCGACAGCGGCGAGCAATTGCTTGATCGCGTGCAGGGGCATTTGTTGTGGGAGGCCTATCAAAGCTTCTTCGCAGTGATTTTCTGGTATTTCCTGCTCGGTCCGGTGGCCGCATTGGCCTATCGCTTGCTGGCGCTGGCCGAGGAGCACGGCAAGAACCCGGCACTGGTTGAGCGCGCCGCGCAATTGCGCCATGCCTTTGATTGGGTACCGGTGCGATTGCTGGCGGCGAGTTTTGCCTTGGTCGGCAACTTCGTCGCGGTTGGCCGGGTCATGCTGCACGAGCTGCTGAACTGGAACATCAGCGCCGCACAACTGATCAACAAGGTCGGTTTGGTCGCGGGCGAGATCCCGCCGCCGGTGGTTGGGCCGGAAGGGATTACCACCCTCGACAGCCTGTGGGAACTGCTGCTGCGTGCGGCGGTGCTGTGGTATGCCGGGTTTGCCCTGTGGACGGTTCTGATCCACTAGCCAGTTGGGGCGAACTCCTATGTGGACAGTCCTGATTCACTAACCAACTAAAGCGAACTCCTTTGTGGCGAGGGGATTTATCCCCGATGGGCTGCGCAGCAGCCCCAAAACCATCCTCCACGATTTATCAGATACAACGCCTGTTCAGCTATTGGGACCGCTTCGCGCCCCATCGGGGATAAATCCCCTCGCCACAATGGTTTTGTATTGTCCTCGCACCGTTAACCTTAAGTTACAAAACCTCCCG
Organism: Pseudomonas sp. PB103; assembly: GCF_009764635.1. Classification (NCBI taxonomy): domain Bacteria; kingdom Pseudomonadati; phylum Pseudomonadota; class Gammaproteobacteria; order Pseudomonadales; family Pseudomonadaceae; genus Pseudomonas; species Pseudomonas sp. PB103. The sequence continues at coordinate 115,691 of NZ_RWIL01000036.1, forward strand.
CCGATTTGCGCTATACAGTGATGGCGCCCGATAGTGGCTATCTGCTGTCGCCCCGCGCCTGCCAATAAAAACAAGAAAAACCAAGGGAGACTTCCAGTGAAGAGCTTGCTCTATCCCGCCGTCTCGCTGATGAACCGTCTGAGCTTCGGCATGAAGTTCAGCTTGATCAGCGTGCTGTTCCTGGTGCCGATGCTGGTGACCAATTTCTATCTGGTGCGCGATTCCTACCGTGAATTCCAGGGCACTCGGGTCGAGTTGCAAAGTCTCGATCTGCTCGGCAGCAGCCTGACCCTGCGCCGGGATCTGGAGACCCTGAACAATCTGGTGCAGATCAACGTCACCCTCGGCCAATCCGGCAAGGCCGGCACTGTCGAAGCCAGGATCAGTACCCTTGAACAAACCGTGCTGGCGCGTCTGCAAGGGCTGACGGCGATGACCGACGATCCCGAGCAGATCAAGGTGTTCGATGGCAAGCGCGATGAAATGATCGCCGCGTTCAAGGCCCAGCAAGCGGAAAACTCGCTACAAAGCAAAAGTGCGTTGATTGGCAAGCTGCTCAGCAGTGCGCAGATATTCAGCCAGATCATCACTAGCCAGGCCGGCCTGAGCCGTGACAACCAGGGTGACATCCGCCAGTTGAGCGAGCTGGTGACCCTGATCACGCCAGGCATTACCCAAACCCTCGGCGAAGGTCGGGCGATAGGCTCGTATTCGCTGGCACAGGGTTTTCTCAACAGTGCCTCCAGCACGCGTTTCGATGAGTTGCTGGGCAAGATTGAAAAACTCCAGGCCGAGTACGGCTTGAAGCTGCAGGACGCCCTCGGCTCCAGCAAAGCTGCGCGTGACACCCTCAGCGCTCAGGCCGACGACAGCAGGGCCTCGCTGAAGCAGGCCAGCGAACTGTTCGAAGAACAGGTGGTGATGGCTGACACCCTCGATGCGCCGTGGCAGGGGTTTTACGATCAGGTCACCGCGCTGATGGACAAAACCTATGCGCTTAACGAAGCCTCGCTGAAATTTCTCGACACTCAACTGCAACAACGTCTGGCGCATAACCGCACGCACATGGTCTTGCAGGCCGTGGCGCTGTCGGTGGTGTTTGTGCTGATTTTCTATCTCTATGGCGGTTTCTACGCCTCGACCCGCACCACGCTCAAGCGCCTCGGCGCGATGATGGACAAGGTCGCGGCGGGGGACATGACGGTCAACTTTGTTGCTCACAGCCGCGATGAACTCGGTGAGTTGGGCGAAGTGTTCAATGGCACCGTGAAGAAGATTCACGACCTGATCGAACGTGTCGGCCACACCGTCGGTGAAGTCGAGCGGCAGGCCGGGCAGGTCGAAAACGTCTCGGCGCAGAGCAATCAGGCGGTCGCCGGGCAACGTACGCAGATCGAGCAAGTGGCGACGGCGATGAACCAGATGTCGGCGACCTCACTGGAAGTCGCGCGCAGTGCCGCCGCAGCCGTGAGCAGCGCCCACAGCGTCAATGATGAAACCATCACTGGCCGTGTTCTGGTCGAGTCTCAGCAGGGCAGCATTGCCGCGCTGGCCAGCGAAATCGATCAGTCGGTGCGGGTGATCAACCAATTGGCCAGTGACAGCCAGTCGATCAGCCGGGTACTGGACGTGATCAAAAGCATCGCCGAACAGACCAACCTGCTGGCGCTCAACGCCGCGATCGAAGCGGCTCGCGCCGGGGAGCAGGGCCGTGGTTTTGCCGTGGTCGCGGACGAAGTGCGCACGCTGGCCAAACGCACCCAGCAGTCCACCGAAGAGATTGAGCAGATGATTGCCAAACTGCATGGTGGTGTCGGCGCGGCGGTAAAGGCCATGGGGGTCAGCCATCAAATGGCTAGCGGCACGGTCGGGCAGTCGGAAAAAGTCCAGCAGGCGCTGGAAAACATCCTTGGCGCTGTGGGCATGATCGTCGATCAGAACCAGCAGATTGCCGCTGCGGTGGAACAGCAAACGGCTGTGGCCCATGACATCGACCAGAACATCGTCGAGATCAACCGCGCCGGCGAGCGCACCGCCCACGGCGCGCACCAGACCGAAGATGCCAGCCGCGCGCTGTCCGCCCAGGTCGTCGAACTCAAACAACTGATCAGCGCCTTCCGCGTCTGAGTCGTATCTTAAAACCTTGTGTGAACCTTTGTGGCGAGGGGATTTATCCCCGCTGGGGCGCGAAGCGCCCCCAAAACCTGAAACAGAGTTTTATCTGATAAAACGTGAACTATGGTTTTGGGGCCGCTTCGCAGCCCATCGGGGATAAATCCCCTCACCACAAAAGCCCGATTCCACAGGGAGATGGGTTACCAGCCGAAGACTTCGCAGCTGTTGGCGGTGCTGGCGTCGGCGAGTTGTTGCGGGGTGATTTTCATCAGCTCGGCCAACGCTGCGCAAATCGCTGGCAAGTGCGCCGGTGTATTGCGGACACCTGGGAACATCGCCGGCGCCATGTCCGGTGAGTCGGTTTCCAGCACGATCGATTCCAGCGGCAACTCCGCCAGCACCCGATGCATGCGCAACGCCTGCGGCCACGTCGGTGCGCCGCCCAGACCCAGTTTGAAACCCAGTTTGATGTATTCCCGCGCCTCTTCACGGCTGCCGGCAAACGCGTGGATGATCCCGGCGCGTTTGAGCTTGAAGCGTTTGAGCGTGGCGATCACCGCTGCATGACTGCGGCGCACATGGATCAGCGCCGGTAATTGAAAATCCGCAGCCAATTGCAGCTGTGCTTCGAACAGCGACTGTTGGCGCTCGCGATCCAGCGTTTCGATGAAGTAATCCAGACCGATTTCGCCCACCGCACACAGCTGTCGATGACCGCGCAGCCGGGTCAGCCAGTCACCCAGCGCCGACAAATCTTCCGGGCGATGCTGGTCGAGATAAACCGGATGCAAGCCAAACGCCGCGTACAAATCGACATCGCTGCGCACCAGATCCCACACCCGTTGCCAATTACCCTCGTATACACCCAATACCACCATCCGCCGCACCCCGAGGGCGCGGCTTTCGGCCAGCAATGCCGGGCGATCGGCGTCGAAGTCGGGGAAGTCGAGGTGGGTGTGGCTGTCGATCAGCTCCACGGTTCAGTCTCGGTGAATACGCTGCTTGAAGGTCCGCGCAATGGCCTGCACGCCGGGCTTGTATTGCGACTGCTCGACGGCCGCGAGCGCCAGTTCCAGCGCCTTGTCGGCGATCAACTGGTGCTGCTGGGCCATGGCGTTGACCGGCAGCGGCAGGAAATCGAGCAACTGCGTATCACCGAAGGTGCCGAGGCGCAGCGGCCGCGATTTCAGCGGGAAGTCATGCAGCGCATCGAACACGCCCTGCAACAGCACGTAGGAAGTCGTTACCAATGCGTCGGGCAAATGCCCCAAGCGTTGCAGGAGTTCTTCCATCAACTGCTTGCCGCACTCGCGGCTGAAAGATTCGGCGTGCTCGACCAGCACCTCGCCTTTGAAGTCGACAAGGGCCTGTTTGAAGCCGGCGGCACGTTCCTGGCTGATGCTCAGTTCCGGACGCGCGCCGAGCAGTACGATCTGCTTCGGTTGCGGGTCGAGCAGGCTCTGGGTCAGGTGCTGACTGGCCTCGCGGTCGTCACTGACCACCGAGCAGAAATGCTCGGGCTCCATGACCCGGTCGATGGCAATGATCGGCGTGCCCTTGGCCTGCAACTGGCGGTAACTGTCATCGCCGGCGGGCAGACAACTGGCGACGATCAGCGCATCGCAACGGCGCGCGCGGAACAGTTGCAGCAGTTGCCGCTCGCTGTCCGGCGCATCGTCGGAACTGGCGATCAATAACTGATAGCCGCGTGCCCGCGCACCTTGCTCCAGCAGTTTGGCGATCCGCGCGTAACTGGGGTTTTCCAGATCCGGCAGAATAAAGCCCAGCGTGCGCGTGTGGCGGCTGCGCAACCCGGCCGCTTGAGGATTTGGCGTGAAGCCGTGCAGGTCGACCACCGCCCGCACCCGCTCGACGGTCGCAGTGCTGATGCGTTGCTGTTCGGCCTTGCCGTTGATGACGTAGCTGGCGGTGGTCACGGACACTCCGGCCAACCGCGCGATATCACTGAGTTTCAACCCGGGATTTCCTTGTTTTTGCGAGCTTGCCGCAACATTTTCGCCAATCCTACCCGATTAGGGCAGGCGACTATTGTCGCAACGCATCCGACAAGTTGGACTTCAAGGATGGGACATTATCGAGTAACGTGCCGATCGATCTAGATTAAACGTTTCAGCAAGCGTATTTTCTACGTTTTAGACGCCCTTGGCCGGTGCTGCCGTGAAACCGCCAAATCTGCCGCTGAAAAGCAAAGCGGCAGAGCGCCTAAGCTGCAACCATTCAAAACAATACCTGGCGTCATCCGATGCCAAAAAGGAGATCGCATGCTCGAGCTCACTATAGAGCAGATATCCATGGGCCAATCGGCCGTGGATAAACCCGCCGCCCTGCAATTGCTGGCCAATCACCTGGTGGCCGATGGTCTGGTCGCTGACGGCTACCTCGCCGGCTTGCAGGCCCGGGAAGCCCAGGGCTCGACCTTTCTCGGTCAAGGTATTGCCATCCCTCACGGCACCCCGGAAACCCGCGATCAGGTGTTTGCCACCGGCGTGCGCCTGATGCAGTTCCCCGAGGGCGTGGACTGGGGCGATGGCCAGATCGTCTATCTGGCGATCGGCATCGCCGCCAAATCCGACGAGCACCTGCGCCTGCTGCAACTGCTGACCCGCGCCCTCGGCGAGACCGATCTGGGCCAGGCCCTGCGTCGCGCCAGTTCTCCGGAAGCGCTGCTGAAACTGCTGCAAGGCGCGCCGCAGGAACTGGCGCTGGATGCACAGATGATCGGCCTCGGCGTGTCGGCTGACGATTTCGAAGAACTGGTCTGGCGTGGCGCGCGTTTGCTGCGTCAGGCCGATTGTGTGAGCAACGGTTTCTCGGCGGTGCTGCAACAAGTTGAAGCGCTGCCGCTGGGCGACGGCTTGTGGTGGCTGCACAGCGAACAAACCGTGAAACGTCCGGGCTTGGCGTTTGTCACGCCGGACAAACCAATGCGCTACCTCGGCCAGCCACTCAGTGGTCTGTTCTGTCTGGCCAGCCTTGGCGAAGCGCACCAGGCGCTGCTCGAACGTCTGTGTGCGTTGCTGATCGAAGGTCGCGGCCATGAATTGGGCCGCGCCACCAGCAGTCGCAAAGTTCTCGAGGTGCTCGGCGGTGAATTGCCCGCCGACTGGCCGAGCGCACGCATTGCGCTGGCCAACGCCCATGGTTTGCACGCGCGCCCGGCGAAGATTCTCGCGCAACTGGCAAAGAGCTTTGACGGCGAGATTCGCGTGCGCATCGTCGACGGCCAAGACAGCGCCGTGTCGGTGAAGAGTTTGAGCAAACTGCTCAGCCTAGGCGCCCGTCGCGGTCAGGTGCTGGAGCTGATCGCCGAGCCGAGCATCGCTGCCGACGCCTTGCCGGCGTTGCTCGCTGCTATCGAAGAAGGCCTTGGCGAAGAAGTCGAGCCGCTGCCCGCCATCAGCGAACAACGCGAAGTCTTTGCCGACATCGCCGAAGTGGTGATTGCCCCGGCGTCCGGCACTCAGTTGCAAGCCATCCCCGCCGCGCCCGGCATCGCCATCGGCCCGGCGCACATTCAAGTGCAGCAAACCATCGATTACCCGATGCGTGGCGAGTCCGCCGCGATCGAACGCGAGCGCCTCAAACAAGCGCTCAGTGACGTGCGCAACGACATTCAAGGCCTGATCGAACGCAGCAAGGCCAAGGCCATCCGCGAGATCTTCATCACCCATCAGGAGATGCTCGACGACCCGGAACTCACCGACGAAGTCGACACCCGCCTCAAGCAAGGCGAAAGCGCTGAAGCGGCGTGGATGGCGGTGATCGAAGCAGCGGCGAAACAACAGGAATCGCTGCAAGACGCGTTGCTCGCCGAGCGTGCGGCGGACTTGCGTGACATTGGCCGCCGCGTGCTGGCGCAACTGTGTGGCGTGCAGACCGCGAGCGAACCCGAGCAACCTTACATTCTGGTGATGGATGAGGTCGGCCCGTCCGACGTCGCGCGTCTGGACCCGGCGCGTGTGGCGGGGATTCTCACCGCACGCGGCGGCGCCACCGCGCACAGTGCAATCGTCGCGCGAGCCCTCGGGATTCCGGCGCTGGTCGGTGCTGGCGCAGCGGTATTGTTGCTGGCGCCGGGCACGCCGTTGCTGCTCGACGGTCAACGCGGTCGCCTGCACGTCGACGCCGATGCGGCGACCCTGCAACGCGCCACCGAAGAACGCGACACCCGCGAGCAACGCCTGAAGATTGCCGCCGAACAACGCCACCAACCGGCACACACCACCGACGGTCACGCCGTCGAAGTGTTCGCCAACATCGGCGAAAGCGCCGGTGTGATCAGCGCGGTGGAGCAGGGCGCCGAAGGCATCGGTTTGCTGCGCACCGAACTGATTTTCATGGCCCACCCGCAAGCGCCGGACGAGGCCACGCAAGAAGCCGAATACCGCCGTGTTCTCGATGGTCTCGCCGGGCGGCCGTTGGTGGTGCGCACGCTGGACGTCGGCGGCGACAAACCGCTGCCGTATTGGCCGATCGCCAAAGAAGAAAATCCGTTCCTCGGCGTGCGCGGCATTCGCCTGACCTTGCAGCGTCCGCAGATCATGGAAGCGCAACTGCGCGCCTTGCTGCGGTCGGCGGATAACCGTCCGCTGCGGATCATGTTCCCGATGGTCGGCAGCGTCGAAGAATGGCGGCAGGCTCGCGACATGACCGAGCGTCTGCGTCTGGAAATCCCGGTTGCCGATCTGCAACTGGGGATCATGATCGAAGTGCCGTCCGCCGCGTTGCTCGCGCCGGTGCTGGCCAAAGAAGTCGACTTCTTCAGCGTCGGCACCAACGACCTCACGCAATACACCCTCGCCATCGACCGTGGTCACCCGACCCTGTCGGCGCAGGCGGACGGCTTGCACCCGGCGGTACTGCAACTGATCGACATCACCGTGCGTGCGGCCCATGCCCATGGCAAATGGGTCGGCGTCTGCGGTGAGCTGGCGGCGGATCCGCTGGCAGTGCCAGTGCTGGTTGGCCTCGGTGTCGATGAACTCAGCGTGTCCGGGCGCAGCATTGCCGAAGTGAAGGCACGCATCCGTGAACTCAGCCTGACCCAGGCGCAAACCCTTGCTCAACACGCCCTGGCCGTGGGCAGCGCCAACGAAGTGCGCGCATTAGTGGAGGCCCTGTAATGGCCAAGATTCTTACCCTGACCCTCAACCCGGCGCTCGACCTCACCGTTGAGTTGCCACGGCTGGACGCCGGTCAGGTCAATCGCAGCGACGAGATGCACACCCACGCTGCCGGCAAAGGCGTGAACGTCGCGCAGGTGCTCGTCGACCTCGGTCATCAACTGACGGTCAGCGGGTTTCTCGGCGAAGACAATCTGCAAGCGTTCGAAACCCTGTTCGCCAAGCGCGGTTTTGTCGACGCGTTCGTCCGCGTGCCGGGCGAGACGCGCAGCAACATCAAAGTGGCCGAGCAGAGCGGGCGCATCACCGACATCAACGGCCCGGGGCCGGTGGTCGATGCCGCCGCGCAGCAAGCGTTGCTCGAGCTTCTGCTGCAGATTGCGCCGGGTCACGACGCGGTGGTGGTCGCCGGCAGTTTGCCGCGTGGCGTGACCGCGCAGTGGTTGCGTGAGTTGATCGAGCAGCTCAATCAGCTCGGCTTGAAAGTCGCCCTCGACTCCAGCGGCGAAGCGTTGCGCGAAGCGTTGAAAGCCAGTCCATGGCTGATCAAACCCAATACTGAAGAACTCGCTGACGCGCTCGGTTGCGAGGTGGTCTCTCACGCGGCGGAAGCGCAAGCAGCGGCGCAATTGCACGCGCAAGGCATCGAGCACGTGGTGATTTCTCACGGTGCTGATGGCGTGAACTGGTTCAGCGTCGGCTCGGCGCTGCACGCCACACCGCCGAAAGTCAGCGTCGCCAGCACGGTCGGTGCCGGCGATTCGTTGCTGGCCGGCATGCTCCACGGTTTGCTCAGCGCCGACACGCCTGAGCAAACCCTGCGCACGGCCACCGCGATTGCGGCGATGGCGGTGACCCAGATCGGTTTCGGCATCAACGACGCCGCGCAATTGGCGCAGCTCGAACAGGGCGTGCGCGTGCGCCCCCTGACAGAACAATAAGAGGGTTTGTCATGAAATTAGCCATTGTTACGGCTTGCCCGAACGGCATGGTCACCAGTGTGCTGTGCGCGCGATTGCTCGATGCGGCGGCGCAGCGTCAGGGCTGGAGCACCAGCGTGGAAGTGGTCGATGCGGCGCACCCGGAACGCGAATTGTCGGCGGCGACGATTGCCGCGGCGGAGTGGGTTCTGTTGGTGGCCACCGGCGCGGTCGACATGACGCGTTTTGTCGGCAAACGGGTCTTCCAGATTGCCCCGGCGCAGGCGTTGCAGGATGTTGAAGCGGTGCTGCGACGTGGTGCAGAAGAGGCATCTGTCTACGTTGCCAGCGAGGCTGAACCGGTTGCTGATGCGTCGCGTGCCCCTCGCATCGTCGCCATCACCGCGTGCCCGACCGGTGTTGCTCACACCTTCATGGCCGCCGAAGCCTTGCAGCAAACTGCCAAGCGTCTGGGCTATGACTTGCAAGTCGAAACCCAAGGCTCGGTGGGCGCGAAAACCCCGTTGAGCGCAGCGGCGATTGCTGAAGCTGACGTGGTGTTGCTGGCGGCTGATATTGAAGTCGCCACCGAGCGTTTCGCCGGCAAGAAAATCTATCGTTGCGGCACTGGCATTGCGTTGAAGCAGTCCGAAGCCACGCTGAAAAAAGCCTTGGCCGAAGCTGTTGTGGAAAGTGCGGCGAGTGACGGCAAAGCACCGGCCAGGCAGGAGAAAACCGGCGTCTACAAACACCTGCTGACCGGCGTGTCGTTCATGCTGCCGATGGTCGTGGCGGGCGGTTTGATGATCGCGCTGTCGTTCGTCTTCGGCATCACCGCGTTCAAGGAAGAAGGCACGCTGGCAGCGGCGCTGATGCAGATCGGCGGCGAGACTGCGTTCAAACTGATGGTGCCGTTACTGGCGGGTTACATCGCTTATTCGATTGCCGACCGTCCGGGCCTGGCGCCGGGGATGATTGGTGGCTTGCTGGCGAGCACCTTGGGCGCTGGTTTTATCGGTGGCATCGTCGCTGGTTTTATCGCTGGTTATGCGGCGAAGGCGATCAGCCGTTATGTCGCGTTGCCGCAAAGTCTTGAAGCGCTGAAACCGATTCTGATCATCCCGTTGTTCGCCAGCCTGTTCACTGGGCTGGTGATGATTTATGTGGTCGGCAAACCGGTCGCCGGGATGCTGTTGGCGCTGACGAGTTTTCTCGACAGCATGGGTACCACCAATGCGATCCTGCTCGGCGTGGTGCTCGGCGGCATGATGTGCGTTGACCTTGGCGGGCCGATAAACAAAGCGTCGTACGCGTTCTCGGTGGGGCTATTGGCCTCGCAGAGTTATGCACCGATGGCGGCGACGATGGCAGCGGGGATGGTGCCGCCGATTGGTCTGGGCATTGCCACGTTTATTGCGCGGCGCAAGTTCGCGCAGACCGAACGCGAGGCGGGTAAAGCGGCGCTGGTATTGGGGTTGTGCTTTATCTCCGAAGGGGCGATTCCGTTTGCCGCGAAAGACCCGTTGCGGGTGATCCCGGCGAGCATTGCCGGCGGTGCGCTGACCGGCGCGTTGTCGATGTATTTCGGCTGCAAACTGATGGCGCCGCACGGTGGCTTGTTTGTGTTGGCGATTCCGAATGCGATCAATCATGCGCTGTTGTATCTGCTGGCGATTGTCGCGGGGAGCCTGTTGACCGCGGTGGTCTATGCCACAGTCAAACGCCCCGAAGCCGTCGAACTGGCCCTCGAACCCGCCAAGGCTTAACCGACACCACAAAACCTTTGTAGGAGCTGAGCTTGCTCGCGAAAGCGGTCTGGCATTCAACGAAGATGTCGCTGACATGACCTCTTCGCGAGCAAGCTCGGCTCCTGCAAGGGCGGGTGTCATGTCTGTTTCATGTGGGCGTGCTTAAGTTTTCCTTTTCTCAGGGAGAACAGCATGAGCGATTTCAATCCTGGTCGTCGGCGTGTCGTGCAAGGGATTGGCGCCGGGCTGCTGCTGCCGGGGCTGGCGCCGGCGGTGATTGCTTCGGTCAAGGATCGGCCGCAACTGACCGATGGCGTGCAGTCCGGCGACCTGCAAGGCGACCGCGCGATGATCTGGAGTCGCAGCGATCGTCCGGCGAGGATGGTGGTCGAGTGGGACACCCGCAGCAAGTTTCGCAACCCGCGCCGGTTGGTCTCGGCGCTCGTCGATGCCCGCAGCGACTTTACCGCCCGCGTTGAGCTCACCGGACTGCCCGCCGATCAGGCGATTTTCTATCGCGTGTATTTCAAGGACGCCCGCACCGGCGTCGCCAGCGAACCGTGGCTGGGCCACCTGCGCAGCGCACCGATGGCGCGGCGCAATATTCGTTTCGTCTGGAGCGGCGACACCGTCGGTCAGGGCTTCGGCATCAACCCGGACATCGGCGGCATGCGCATCTACGAAGCCATGCGTCTGCGCCTGCCGGACTTCTTTATCCACAGCGGCGACACCATCTACGCCGACGGCCCGGTGCCCGCGCAGCTAACCACCGAAGGCGGGCGCATCTGGCGCAATCTCACCACCGAAGCCAAGAGCAAAGTCGCGCAAACCCTCGACGATTATCGCGGCAACTATCGCTACAACCTGATGGACGAAAACATCCGCCGCTTCAACGCCGAAGTGCCGCAGATCTGGCAGTGGGACGACCATGAAGTGGTCAACAACTGGTCGCCGGGCAAGCAACTGGATGAGCGTTATCAGGAGAAAGATATCCACACCCTGGTTGGGCGAGCGCGAAAAGCCTGGCTGGAATATTCACCTATGCGCCTGCAGGCCGCCGACGGTGGCGGACGGATTTATCGCAAGCTCAGTTATGGGCCGATGCTCGATGTGTTCGTGCTCGATATGCGCAGTTATCGCGGCGCCAATGACGACAACCTCGGCGCCGCGAAACCGTTTCTGGGGCGTGAGCAACTGGACTGGCTCAAACGCGGCTTGAAGAAATCCAAAGCCCAGTGGAAGGTGATTGCCGCCGACATGCCGATCGGTTTGGGTGTGCCGGATGGCGAGGTCAGCCCGGGTGTGGCGCGCTGGGAAGCGGTAGCTAACGGTGACCCGGGACCGGCGCAGGGGCGCGAGGTGGAAATCGCCGAATTGCTCGGCTACCTGCGTGCGCAGCAGGTACGCAATTTCGTCTTCCTCACCGCCGACGTGCATTACTGCGCGGCGCATCACTATCACCCGGATCGCGCGGCGTTTCAGGATTTCGAACCGTTTTGGGAGTTTGTCGCGGGGCCGTTGAATGCCGGCAGTTTCGGGCCCAATCCGCTGGATAAAACTTTCGGCCCTGAGGTGGTATTCGAGAAAGCGCCACCGGTGCAGAACGCATCGCCGTTTGCCGGGTTTCAGTTTTTTGGCGAGGTGAATATCGAAGGGCAGAGCGGGGAGATGAGCGTGGTGTTGCGCGATCTGAATGGGGTGGCCGTTTTTGAGAAAAAATTGCAGCCCGCTTAAAGATCAAGGGCAGACCCTCACCCCAGCCCTCTCCCGGAGGGAGAGGGGGCCGACGGAGGTGTCTGGAGAGGTACGTCGACCTGAAAGACCGTGTCGATTATGAGATTGGATATAAAGCCTTTCTCGATTCCCGATTCGGTGAAGCACGTTCAGGTCGGTGTATAGCGTGAGTCTCGCAAGGTCAGTCCCCTCTCCCTTTGGGAGAGGGTTAGGGTGAGGGGCTTTTAATAGACGTCGCGGCGGTAGCGGCCCTGTTCGATCAGGCGTTCGACTTCGGCGCTGCCGAGGATGTCGTTGAGTACCTGGTCCACGCCTGAGGCCATGCCTTGCAGGCTGCCGCAGATGTAGATCACGGCACCATCCGCTAACCATTCCTTCAATTCGTCAGCCGACTCACGCAAGCGATCCTGCACATAAATCTTCTCCGCCTGATCGCGCGAAAACGCCAGATCCAGCCGTTGCAGATCACCATTGATCAACCACTCTTCCAGCTCCGCGCGGCAGAGGTAATCGTGCTCACGATTGCGCTCACCAAACAGCAACCACTGGCGCTGCTGGCCGTCGGCAATCCGTGCCTTGAGCAAACTGCGCAGCCCGGCCAGACCTGTGCCGTTGCCCAAAAGAATCATCGGCACCGGCTCGTTCGGCAGGTGGAAACCACTGTTGCGGCGCACGCGCAAGCTGATGGCGCCACCGACCGGCGCATGCTCGGTCAACCAGCCGGAACCGATGCCGAGGCTGCCATCGGCATGCTGTTCCTGACGTACGATCAGCTCCAGCACACCGTCGGCGGCAATCGAGGCGATCGAGTATTCACGCATGGCCAGCGGCACCATCGCGTCGACCAGCGACTGTGCGTGTAGCCCGACCAGATGCGCGCGGTGCTCAGGCAATTGACGCGAAGCCAGTGCGACTTCCAGCGGCTCGTCGAGGCCGTTGATTTTCACCGTGGTCTCGCCGCGAATACCCAGGCCGTCGAGGAAATGTTCGATGGCCCACGGGCAGTTGCGTGGCAGCACTTCCACCAGGTCACCGGCCATCCAGCTGCTGGTGTTCGGTGCGCTCAGGCCCAACAGATAAACAGGCGAACCGCTGCTGTCCGGGTTCATCAGTTCGCGGCGTGTCAGCGTCCAGTTGTCGTAGCTCGGCGCCTGCCAGGTATCGACCGGTGCCTGCCCGGTGAGCAGGCCGAGTTGAGTCTGCCAGTGACGCAGCGCGTAGGGATCGCCACTGTCGACTTCCACCGGCGCAAACAGCGTCTTGCCGCCGTGTTCGCCCAGCCATTGATGCAAGCGTTTGGCGAAGCCGCAGAAGTGCTGATACTGACGATCACCGAGCCCGAGCACGGCGTAGTTCAGGCTGTCGAGTGTCAAGGCCTTGCCCAGCACTTTGCGCTCGAAACCACGGGCGCTATCTGGCGCTTCGCCGTCGCCGAAAGTGCTGACGACGAACAGCGCGTTGTTTGACTCGCGCAGATCCTGCTCGCTGACATTCGCCAGCGGCTGCACCTTCACCGGCAAACCGGCGGCCTGCAATTGCCCGGCGGTTTGCCAGGCCAATTGCTCGGCAAAACCGCTTTGACTGGCAAAACCGATCAGCCACGCCGACGCATCGTCGGCCGGTTGCTCGAGACCTTTACGCGCGTCCTTGATCTGCTTTTTCTTGCGCCGACGATCGAGGTAAAGCAGCCAGCCGGTGATGAAAAACAGCGGCATGCACACCGCCGCGAGGGTGACGATGATCCGCCCGATCAGGCCGAAATAGCTGCCGACGTGCAACGCATAAATGCTGGTCAGCAACTGCGCCTTGAAGCTCTTGTCGGCGTAACGGTCGACACGTTTGACGATGCCGGTGGCCGGGTCGAGAGTGATCTGGTTGAGCGCGCGCTCATGCGGCGAGTTTTCCAGCAGATAGAACACGGTCGCCGGTTGGCCAGCCACGGCCGGCATACGAATGTTGTACGCCGACAGGCCTGGGCCGGCGGCGCTGTAGATGCTGCTCCACATCGCCGCGTAATCGGCAGTTGGCGCCGGGCCTTGCGGTGCCGGGCCACGACCGCCGCGCACGCGCTCGTTTTGCGGCGCGTCGGAAAGCAGTTTGGTCAGGCCCTTGTTGTACCACTCGTACGACCACGACAACCCGGTTAACGCCAGCAGCAGATAGACCAACAGGCACCAGGTGCCGGCCACCGAGTGCAGATCCCAATTGAAGGCGCGGCCGTTTTTCTTCCAGTCGAGGGTCAGCCACACGCGCCAGCTGTTCCACTGGCGCGGCCAGCGCAGGTACAGACCGGAGAGGCAGAAAAACAGCAGGATCAGCGTGCAGGCGCCGGTGATGTTGCGTCCGGTATCACCCATCGCGAGGAAGCGGTGCAGTTGCAGCATCAGGCCGAAGAAGTCCTGGCCGACGGCATCGCCCATGAATTCGCCCGTGTAGGGATCGAAGTAGCGCATCTCGCCGCGACGCTCACCCTTGGGCGGGGTGAAGAACACTTTCGCTGCGCTGCCGCTGTCGGTTTCGACCCAGAGCATCGATACGGTCTTGCCGGAGGTGGCTTCGATGCGCTCGACCAGTTCGACCGGCGGGAGGACGCCGGCGACTTGTTTTTCCACCTGCAGGACGGAGGGATTGATCGCCCGCAGGATTTCATCCTGAAACGAATAGGCCGCGCCGGTGATGCCCATCAGGGCCAGCACCAGGCCTGCGGTGATGCCAAAAAACCAGTGCAACTGGAACAGGGTTTTCTTCAACACGTCACTCGCCGTCCATTCGGAAATTGTCTTCACGGCGCGCATTATGCCGTGGCTTATCGAGAAGCGTTCTTTATTACGCAGAAAAGCCCCGTTCAACTGAATGAACGGGGCCGACTGTTTTTGCAGGAGCTGCCGAAGGCTGCGATCTTTTGACTTTGCTTTTGAAGGTCAGGATCAACAGATCGCAGCGTGCCGCAGCTCCTACAGGGTCAGAAGTGGAAGTTGGTGCTCAACAATGCCGTGCGGCCTGCCGCCTGGTTGGCGAAGTGGGTCGAGAAGGCTTTGTCGTAGTAGGTTTCGTTGGTCAGGTTCTGCACGTTGAGTTGCAGGTCGACGTTCTTGGTCAGCTTGTACGCCGCCATCGCGTCGTAACGCACATACGAATCGACCATGGTGGTATTGGCCACGCTGCCGTAGACGTCGTCGACGTAGAACGCGCCGCCACCGAGGGTCAGCTTCGGTGTGACTTGGTAAGTGGTCCACAGGCTGGCGCTGTTTTTCGGCGTGTTAGGCAGTTCGTTGCCGTCGGTGGCGCGGTTCAGCGGGCCGCCATCAACTTGCTCGCTGTCCATGAACGCGTAACCGGCGAACACTTGCCATTTCTCGGTGATCTTGCCGCTGGCCGACAGTTCGAAACCCTGAACGCGGGTCTTGCCGGCGTTTTCGTACGAAGTGGTGTCGACTTGTACGCGAGCGTTTTCTTTCTCGGTGCGGAAGATGTCAGCGGTCAGCGACAGACGATCGTTGAGCAGATCCCACTTGGTACCGATTTCGTAGTTCTTGGTGGTTTCCGGCTCCATGTCGCTGCTCAGCAAGTTGCCGCTGCGATCCTTTGTGCCGCCCAGCGGGTTGCCGTCCTGACCTTCACCCAAGGTGTTGCCCGGTGGTGTGGCGGAGGTGGCGTAGGACGCATAGATGCTGCCATTTTCTGCCGGTTTGTAGACGATGCCGAACTGACCGGTGACGAACTCACTGACGTCATCGCCCTTGGCGGTTGTCGCGCCGGCGGCGGTGTACGACTTGTAGTCAGTGTCGAAGTGGTCGTAACGCAGACCCATGTTCACCAGCCACTGCTCGTTCAACTCCAGGGTATCGAACACATACAGCGCGTAGGTGTTGGCCTGGGTGTCGGTGCCGGCGTAGTTGCGCGAGATCGCACCGTTCCACGGATCGTTCGGGTTCGGGTTCGACAGCGAGGTGCAGTTGTAGCCGCTCGACGCGCCGACCATCGACGGTGTGCAGTTGGTGCTGGAGTTGCCCGGCGAACGCGGCGTGGTGTCGACGTTGACGTTGTACGAGGACTTCTGGCTTTCCTCACGGGTGTATTCAACACCGGTGGAGAAGCTGTTCTTGAAGCCGGCGACGTAGAAGTTGCCGAACAAGTCAGTCTGGTTGGTGGTGGTCTCGGTGTTGCTCACGCGTGTATTCGCACGGCGCCAGACCGTGCCGTTGTTGACGTTGCCCTTGCTGTCGTCCGGTTGGGTGAGGATGTAATCCTGCATGCTGGTGCCGTGACGCAGGGTGTTCTTGATCGTCAGCGAGTCGCTCAGGTCGTGCTCGATGGCGAAGGTTGCGGTGTCGGTGCGGCCCTTGCGGAAATCGCGGTCCAGACCGTAGAAGTTGCTGTGGTCACCGCCAGCGTATGGCTTGTCCGGGTTGGACTTGGTGCGTGCCGCGGAGCCACCGGTTGGAATGGTGTAAGGGATGCCCGAATCCGGGGTGTCGTTGCTTTCGAGATGGTAGTAATCGAGGTTGACGCGGGTGTCGGTGCCCAGGCCAAAGGCCAGGGACGGGGCGATACCCCAACGGTCGTAATCGACTTTGTCGCGACCGGCGACATTGCTCTCGTGGCTCATCAGGTTCAGACGGCCAGCGGCGGTGTCGCTGAACTGGTAGTTGCCGTCGAGGGTGTAACGCTGAGTCTGGTCAGAGCCCCAAGTGAAACCACCGTCGAACGAGTTTCCCAGGTGGGCTTTCTTGCTCACCAGGTTGATGCTGCCGCCCGCTGCGCCACGACCACCGATGGCGGAGTTCGGGCCCTTGCTGACTTCAATGTTTTCCACGGCGAAGATTTCGCGGCTCTGCGATCCGGTGTCGCGCACGCCGTCGAGGTAGGTGTCGCCCTGCGCGTCGAAACCACGAATGAACGGACGGTCGCCCTGCGGGTTGCCGCCTTCACCGGCGCCGAAAGTGATGCCCGGCACGGTGCGCAGCGCGTCCTGCATGTTCAGGGCGCCGGTGTCTTTGAGTACTTGTTGCGGGATCACGGTGACCGAGCGCGGCGTGTCGACCAGCGGCGCGGTGTACTTGGGCGAGGAGGCTTTTTCGACCTGGTAGGACGTCGCGTCCTGCGCTTCGCCGGTGATGGCGGTGGCGTCCAGAGCGATGGCATTGCCGGACGCTTTGCTGTCGGTTTTTTCGGCAGCGAACACCATGTGGCCAGCGGAGCCGGCGGTAATCGCTACACCGATTGCAGAAGCCAGCAGACGTGGCGAACTGACCGGTAATTGTGCGTGTTGACGTGCCATTTTTATTCCCCTCCCCAAGGATTTGAGGCGGCGGAATATAGGGTAAACAGGTATTCGTATCAATTGCGAAACATTGTTATTCGCACTGAATTTACATTCTTTACAATTTAACCTTACGGTTTCTGCCAGTTCATTCGTCTCCCGGGTTTTACACGGCCAATAAGAATCAATACCATTGCCGCCTCTTTGCCATCAGGTGACATCGCCATGCTGCTGCACATCCCCGCACTGTTCGCGAAAGAAGAAGTGCAGCGCATTCGCGAAGTTCTGGAGCAGGCCGATTGGGCCGATGGCAAGATCACCGCTGGTTTTCAGTCGGCCAAAGCGAAGCACAATCTGCAATTGCCTGAAGGTCATCCACTGGCCAAGGAAATCGGCGCGGCGATGCTCGAGCGGCTGTGGAAAAATCCACTGTTCATGTCGGCTGCGTTGCCGCACAAAGTCTTCCCGCCGTTGGTGAACTGTTACACGGCCGGTGGCAGCTTCGATTTCCACATCGACAACGCCGTGCGCCAACCGAAGGGCAGTATTGAGCGCGTGCGTACGGATCTGTCGGCGACGCTGTTTTTCAGTGAGCCCGAGGATTACGACGGCGGCGAACTGGAGATTCAGGACACCTTCGGCACTCAGCGGGTGAAACTGCCCGCCGGCGACATGGTGCTGTACCCCGGCACCAGCCTGCACAAAGTCAACGCGGTCACTCGCGGCGCGCGTTACGCGTCGTTCTTCTGGACGCAAAGCCTGGTGCGCGAAGACAGTCAGCGTGCGTTGCTGTTCGAGATGGACGGGGCAATCCAGCAACTGACCCAGGACATGCCCGATCACCCTTCGCTGATTCGCTTAACCGGTACTTATCACAACCTGCTGCGTCGCTGGGTTGAGGTATGAGTTTTCTATTGCGTCGCGAGGAAGTCCTCGACGGCGAACAACTCAGCGCCATGCTCACTGAAAGTCCGGCCCGTGCGGCCCAAGCCATTTTGCTGGCAGCGGGCGAGGGCGAGGTTGAAGCGCAGGCATTGCTCGGGCAAATCCTGCTGGACGGTCAGGGTATCGCGCAGGACCAGCCGCTGGCGCTGCGCTGGTTCGGCATCGCCGCGGGACGCGGGCACCTGATGGCGCGCAACATGCTCGGTCGTTGTCATGAGCATGGCTGGGGGTGTGCCGCCGATGCCGGGGTTGCCGCGCAGCATTATCGAGTCGCGGCGCAGGCGGGCCTGGATTGGGCGATGTACAACCTGGCCAATCTCTTGGCGACCGGGCGCGGCGTGGCGGTCGATCAGCCGCAAGCATTGGCGCTTTATCGCCAGGCCGCCGAGTCCGGACATGCCAAGTCGATGAACCTGCTCGGGCGTTATCTTGAAGAAGGACGCCATTGTCGCGCGGACCCTGCCGCAGCCTTCGACTGGTATCGCCGCTCGGCGCAGGCCGGCGACTTCCGTGGCCAGTTCAGTTATGCCAGCGTGCTGGCCGAGCGCTCACAGATTGAAGAGGCGTCAGGCTGGTACCGCAAGGCGATGTTCGGGGGGCATGCTGCGTTTCTCGGCGTGGCTGCCCAGACTTTGGAGAGCGCAGCACACCCGGCCATTCAGGCATTGGCTCAAGAGTATAAAGAGCGCGCAGGGCACATCACCGTCTAGTTTAATTCAAGGCGCTGTTCGCAAGTATCGAGTCGTATGTCCAGTTGTTAGTATTCTTTGTAAATATATTGAAGGCATGAAACGCTTTTTTTAAGTGCGGGTTTTATGTTTAAGTCTGTCTGGCAAGTTTAAGTTCTTACGGGCTCTGACTTGTTTTTGATTTTACTTAACTTAAAACTGATTAAAGGAATGATCATGTCTTCTTCCAGCTTATGGGGCGATGCCCTGAATAATGCCTCGCCTGAACAAGTTATGCAGATGGCGGCAGCGGCGCCAAAGTTACTAAGTGACGCATCGACGTCGGATGCCGATGATGTAGTACGCGACAGAGGGTTGCTCCTCACTAAAAAGCAAATCATTGATTTGCGTAAATATGAAGCAGCCGGCTTGGCGCTGCCGCATACCCCGAAGGATGTCGAAGATTATCTGCGCTATGGCGCAGGGCAGAACGGCGGCCCAGGGTTGAATCCGACAGATTTCCTCTCGACCTTTGTAAACACCCGCAACCACGCAAAACGCTGGTCGCCGCTGCGTGAACGCATCATGATGACCGGGCAGGGGCTGAAGAGCTTTGCCAGCAGCATGCTCAATTATGGCAAGGCGATTCAGGAAGTCTTGAGCGACGATGATTCGGTCGCGTTCCTCAAGAAAAACAAGATTAAAACACTTGCCCAGCTTAAAGCACTCGAAATTGAATTGGGTGACAAGTTTCCGGATATTGAAGTTGATCCCGATACCGTCGCGACGTTGGGTTATTATCTGCAGCGAATATTCGAGCGGATCAATAAAAACCTCAGCGATGTGCAAGGCATCAAGAATGACCTGGACCTGTTTGGTTATGATCTGCGCGAGCATGTTCTGCCCGATATCAAACTCAGGGTCGGTTTGATCGACAGCAGTTCGTTGGCAGCAGATATCAAAGTATTGAAGAACGACATCGATAATCGTGCCAAAGAAATCGATATCAAAAACACTGAATACAAGGCCGCTGTTCAGGAGGCATTGAAGTCTGCCGCCGGGATGAACATCGTGGGCCTGGCCATGGCTATCTACATGGGGGTGGAGGCGGAAAATATTCGTGCTGCACGCAAAGCGTTGTATGCCGAGCAGGAACGGGATATCCAGGTGTTGGCGAGCAAGAACCAGACACTCGGTTCCCTTGCCCGCGTCAAACATGACCTGCAAAGTCTGATGATCGTGGCCATCGATGCCGACATCGCCACGCAGAACCTGATGCATGTCTGGAAAAGCCTCTACCTGCACATTTCCAACTCGGTCGCTGCGATGGGCCGCGTCAATGACGCCTTGAGCCTGCGGGTCTTCGGTACCGAGTTCGAAGAAGTCGTGCTGCCATGGAAAACCATCGAGACCGACTCGGACAAGCTTATTCAGGTCTTCAAAGAGGCTGATGAAGAATACGAGCGCAACTATTCGTTCAGCACGCGAACCTCGCGTGTGATCAGTCTCAGCGCGACAGTGAGCTATCCGCCTGTGGCCATGGCCACCCTGGCCTCCACTGTCGAACAGATGCGTGAAGCTCGCACTCAGGCAGAAGTCTTGAAGACTAAACTGGGTTACCTGCCCGATCTGTTTGACCGCTTCAAGCGCACTGTGAGTGGCATGGGGCAATGCCAAAACCAATTGCAGGATTCGGCCCAGACCGGTGTGAATGATCTGCAAAACAGCCTGCGACGTCTCGCCCGCAACGAGAAGGACCGGTTGAAAGAAACCGATCCTGAGGTCATTGAAGAAATCGACGATGAGCGCAAGGACATTTTGCGTTTGATTTCCTCTGCCATGACCAAGCAGGCAACTCTGGTGCGTAACGCCTTGCGCAATATTGATGCAAGGTTTGATATGCGCCTGACGCAGGCTTACATCGCCGATTTCCAGCGCGACGCGCTCGTGGCCGATGCAGAAATTGCGCAGTTGGACAGCAAACTTGCAGAGCTTGCGGCTGATCGAAAGGTCATCATTGACGGGGTCAATCTGCTGGAAAAAAGCGGTATCGAGAATTTGGGCAAGGACGTTGAGCTGACCATCGCCAAGATCACCGAACTGGGCCTGGCTCCGCCGGAAATCAAACTGGTGATGGCAGCCATCGACCAACTGAAGCGAACCCTTATTGGCATTAGTGAGTCTGTGCGCTTCCTGGACATGGTGCGTGAGAGCGACAAGCTGAAGCTGAAAGTCGATGGCGTGCAGGCCGAGATTGAACGCGAGCGCGCGGGTATCCGTGATTCGCAAGGCAAGGTCACTTACCTGAAGGCCATTCACGCCATGGAAGACTGTCGCGCCGAATATGCCGCCACCTACCGTCCTGCCGTGAATGCTTTTGAGCAGTTGCGCGATGCAATTGATGTCGAAGTGTCGGACGACTGTGATGCACTCAGTGCCGCGTTGAAACAGCATGCGCCACTGTTTATCGCTTTCCTTAATCCGCTGTCCGTTCCGCAGCGCTGAGTCTGCCGGTAGGCGTGCTCTGCATTTGTGTGTGATATCAGAGACCGGCGCAGGATTGCCGATGGGCACGGTTCCATCGGCAATGAAAGTACGATCAGACTAAGGAGAGGCTGATGCTTGAATATTTACTGGCAGAAAAAAACTTCGCTGCATTGAAGCAGTACGTGAATTTTCTGCAGGATCTACCCCCTGCCTTGCAGGAAATGACCGAGTTTAGCGGGATCTTCGAACGGCAAAAGCACATCATGGTGCCGCCGCCGAATGTTCAAAGCCTGAGGCAGGCTGCACAAAGCAGTGAAATGTGTTGGCGGGCGATACAGGTGGCCACACCGTTGCTTGGCAGCGGTTCTGCGCAGGTGTTGCGTGAGATTTTTGCCTTTATCGAAGAGTTTCAGGCAGTCGTTTCAAAGGCCGACAATCGCCGAAAGACGATCGTCACGATCGATCCGCGGCAATTTTCACTGGTGAGGTCGCCTGCCTGGGGCAATGCACCTGCCGAAAACATCATCGATGTGCTGCGCGAAATGGATCGCCGGCTTGAGCAATACCGGGGCATGGTGCTCAATTTCAAAACCCAGGTGATCGGACTGGCAGAGTCGATCCACGGCATATTCGTGCGTTTCATCGAATGCCTGACGATGCCGATATGCACGTGCGATAAACCGATCCCCAAGATCGAGGCCTATTACAGCCTGGGTAAAATCGGTCTGCCCGGCACGACTTATGAGCCAGGCCGGTTGTATTCGCAGGAGGAGCGAATCGCGCAGTCCAAAGAACATGTCGAGTTTCTGTTCAACCTGCGCCGACGCGCTGCCAGTGCGGCGAACAACCTCAGCGATTTCTGCTATCGGATGTCGTGCATGCTGGATGAAGCGCAACAGATGCTTCGACACCATTATCCGGCGATGACGATGGCGCGGGCGAAGTCTGCGCTGCCGATGCTCAAGGGACCGTTGAACGATGTGCAAAGCATGTCGGACCAACTGGGCAAATTGACCCGGCTGTAACGCATAAAAAAGCCCATGACAGGTCATGGGCTTTTTGCGTTACGGGTAAGACGCTTACACGTAATACGACTTCAGCGGCGGAAAGCCATTGAACTCGACCGCGCTGTAACTGGTGGTGTACGCACCGGTCGACAACCAGTACAGGCGATCACCGATCGCCAGGTTCAGCGGCAGACCGTACTTGTAGTTCTCGTACATGATGTCGGCGCTGTCGCAAGTCGGGCCGGCGATGACCACTTCTTCCATCTCGCCTTTCTTCTCGGTCCAGATCGGGAACTTGATCGCTTCGTCCATGGTTTCGATCAGGCCGGAGAACTTGCCCACATCGGTGTACACCCAGCGCTCGACGGCAGTACGCGATTTGCGCGCAACCAGCACCACTTCGCTGACCAGAATACCGGCGTTGGCGATCAACGAACGGCCTGGCTCGAGAATGATTTCCGGCAGATCATCACCGAAGTCTTCCTTGAGGAAACGGATGATTTCTTCGGCGTAGGTTTCCAGGCTGTTGGTGCGGGTGATGTAGTTGGCCGGGAAGCCACCGCCCATGTTGATCAGCTTGAGATGGATGCCGTCTTCTTCTTTCAGACGCTCGAAAATCACTTTGACCTTGGCGATCGCCGCGTCCCACACGCTGATGTCGCGCTGCTGCGAACCGACGTGGAAGGAGATGCCGTAAGGCACCAGGCCGAGATCGCGGGCGAGGATCAGCAGGTCCATGGCCATGTCGGTCTGGCAGCCGAATTTGCGCGACAGCGGCCAGTCAGCCGTGGTCGAGCCTTCGGTGAGGATGCGCACATAAACTTTCGAACCCGGCGCAGCCTTGGCGATGTTGCGCAGGTCGGCTTCGGAGTCGGTGGAGAACAGACGTACGCCCTTCTCGTAGAAGTAGCGGATGTCCTTGGATTTCTTGATGGTGTTGCCGTAGCTGATACGGTCGGCGCTGACGCCGCGATCCATCACTTTGTCCAGCTCATAGATGGAGGCGATGTCGAAGCTCGAGCCTTTCTCTTTGAGCAGGTCGATGATCTCGACGGCCGGGTTGGCCTTGACCGCGTAGTAGACCTTGGCGAATTCGAAACCGGCGCGCAGGTCATCGTAGGCCTGGCTGATCATCGCGGTGTCGATCACCACGAACGGGGTTTCCTGTTTGTCGGCGAACGCCTTCATTTTGTCAAAAGTGGCGCGCGCGAAATAATCTTCGACCTGGATCGACATGCTAGGGAGCTCCTATGGCAAACGTGTAAAAACAATGGGTGCAAATGAACGTCCTCCGTATCCCCACTTTGGTTCGCCTACTTCCCAAGGCATGTCGCCGAAAGCAAAAAGGCCATGGGTGCGTTGCTGCCCTTGGCCTTGCTGTCTCGTCGTCAGTACTTGAGCCGGATGGATCGTTTCCAGCATGGACGTTCGGCGCGAACTTTAGGGCGTGAGGGGCCTGAGATCAACAAAAAATGTCGCATTTCTGCACGCTTCCGTCGTGCGGTCTTCCCTGACTCCTGATGTAACCGACCGAGATGACAGAAGGATGTTCCCTCGGAGGATTCTTTCCGTCCGCCAGCATCCTCAAGCCCGGGTAATAACGGCCCTTGAAATTTATTTCGAAAAAGTATCAATGACGCCGTTCAAACTGTCATTTCTGACAGGTGTTTAATGTTCTTTATATCCCTAAGGTAGGCACCGGTAACTCTCTTTTAACCAAGTGCAAGCAAGCGTGCCGGCAACTTTAAAGTTATCCGCACCCACGTGCCCATGCGCTGCTGATTTATCGAAATATCACGTTGGGGATCAAAGGATGAAAAGAATAAGTGCGTTAATGATTGCGCTGACCCTGTCCGGTTGCGCAACACATGAAGTACCGCAGGAACAGCCGACACTTGTCACTGCTGCAGCGCCGATCAACGTGAGAGCCGATGGCACCGGCCCGGAGATCGCGGCTTACTTGACCAAGGCCTACAACGACACGGCGACCCTGTGTAAAAATCGTCCGTCAGCCCCAGCGTTTCTGTGCTCTGGCGTACTCTTGCGTGCTACGAACCATTCTGCCAGTTACCGATTCTGGGATCCGAACCCCCAGTCGACCGGCGTTTCGTTTTCCTTCCTCCGTACCGATGCAAATTTCAACAAGTTGGTGTTTGGTTACACAAACGGCTTTATTTTCTATCCATTGTTTTTCTCTCCGGTGGGTAAGGTCTACCCAACGGTCTTATGTTTCTTTCCGGTCGATGCGGGTGCCGACCTGCGCGATGATCAAGGCTGTGGAGTACAAGTGGCCTATCCTGTCGTTGGCAAACCATGCCAGTCCCAAGGTATTAACACCGCCGCCCAATATATTGATCACTACAACAAGTCGACGGTGAAGTATGGAAGCCTGTGCGGATTTAATGTGCGCGATAGCTTAAATGAAGGGGCAACCACTGCATTTAACGAGGCGCTCAAGGCGCAGGGCATGGGCGGCACCTTTGCATTCAATACGCAAAACGAGTTCCGCATGGGCAAATGGGCTCAGGATTTGGGTAAAACCTTGCCGATCGAAGCGGTTTTTTACATCAGTGATTCTGGCAAGGCTTCGGCCCAGGCCGATCAGAAGGATTTCAAGACCCACACCGATATCTGGATCCCAGTGATCAAAATCACCCTGCCCCAAACGCCCACCGAAAAAGCCAAGTTCGAGTTTTTCGCGGCGGACCAGGCCATTACCTCCTGAACGAACAACCGGGCCATTCTCCGTGGAGACTGGCCCGGTTCGCCGTATCAGGCCAGCGCTGTCTCTGCTGGCGAGACAATGCTGGTTTTACCGCCTCGGGATTTACCCGAGCTCAGGTACTCGGCAATCGACTCCTGCGTCACCTCACCAAGGAACACTCGCTCGGCGTCCATCACTGGCAACCACGAACGATTGAACTCGTACATGCGTGACAACAGAATGCGCAAATGCTCGTCGTAGGCGGCCGTGGCGTTGAACTCGCGCAAGTATTGCGCGCACGTGCCGGTCTGACGGTGCAGGTCGCGACGGCGGACATAACCCAGCGCCTTGTTCTCGGCACAGGTGACCACCACATAGCGACGGTCATGCTCGTCCATCAATTCCAGCGCATCGGCCACCGGGGTTTCCGGGCTTACTGACGGCGCGTTGTCCGCAGCATCTTCTGCTTTGACCAACAGCAGGCGCTTGAGCGTACTGTCCTGACCCACAAAGTTGCTGACAAAGTCGTCCGCCGGGTGCGCGAGCAGCGTGTCCGGATGATCGATCTGCAGCAGTTTACCGGCGCGGAAAATCGCGATCTTGTCGCCGAGTTTGATGGCTTCGTCGATGTCGTGGCTGACCATGATCACGGTCTTGTTCAGCGCGCGCTGCATCTCGAAGAATTCGTTCTGGATCATCTCGCGGTTGATCGGGTCGACCGCACCGAACGGCTCGTCCATCAGCAACAGCGGCGCATCGGCCGCCAGTGCGCGGATCACGCCGATGCGCTGTTGCTGACCACCGGACAATTCGCGCGGATAACGATGCAGATACTGCTTGGGCTCAAGCTTGATCATGCTCATCAATTCGCGGGCGCGGTCGTGGCATTTCTGTTTGTCCCAGCCGAGCAGTTTCGGCACGACGACGATGTTCTCTTCGATGGTCATGTTCGGGAACAGACCGATCTGCTGGATCACGTAACCGATGTTGCGACGCAGGGTCACCTCGTCGAGGTCGGTGGTGTCTTCACCGTTGATGAGGATCTTGCCCGAGGTCGGTTTGATCAGGCGGTTGATCATCTTCAGCGTGGTGCTTTTGCCGCAACCCGATGGCCCGAGGAACACACAGATTTCGCCTTCATTGACGGTCAGGCTTACCGAGTCCACGGCTTTGACGTCTTTGCCGTTGCTTTGGAAAGTTTTGCTGAGGTTTTGAAGTTCGATCATTTGAGCAGTCCTTTTGGAGTCAACGAGCGTTGCAGCCATTGGAGAAACAGGTCAGCGAAAATGGCCAGGAGACTGACCAGCAGTGCGCCGACGATCAGCATCGACATGTCACTGCGGCTGATGGAAGCGAGGATCAACACACCGAGGCCACCGGCGCCGATGGTCGCGGCGATGGTCATCACGCCGATGTTCATCACCACGGCGGTGCGCACGCCGGCGAGGATCACCGGTACCGCAATCGGCAACTCGACCATGCGCAGGCGCTGGCCGAAGGTCATGCCGATGCCGCGAGCGGCTTCACGGATGCCCGGTTCGACGCCAGTGAGGGCGAGGTAGGTGTTACGCATGATCGGCAGCAATGAATAGAGAAATACTGCGGTGATCGCCGGCATCGGCCCGAGGCCCTGGCCGAACTTGGAGTAGAACGGCAGCAGTAGACCGAAGAGGGCAATCGACGGCACGGTCAGTAGCACCGTGGCGCTGGCCTGCAAGGGGCCTGCGAGGGTCGGAAACCGTGTCATCAGAATGCCCAACGGCACACCAACGACAATCGCCAGGGTCACGGCGATGCCGACGAGGGTGATGTGCTGCCAGGTCAGGTGCATCACCTGCTGCCAGTCGAGGTGGGAAAAGGCGTTCAGAAATTCCATGACTTTTCCTCCTTAGTTGAGTGGGTGCTGGCGCAGGAAATCGGCGGCCACTTTTGATGGGCTTTCGTGATCGACGTCGACCCGCGCGTTGAGCTGGCGCATGGTTTCGTCATCGAACAGTTCCGCCAGCGGCTTGAGTTGCTCGGCCAGTTGCGGGTGCGCGTCGAGGTAGGCCTGACGCACCACCGGCGCTGCGGTGTAGTCGGGGAAGTAATGCTTGTCGTCTTCCAGCAGCTTGAGGCCGAAGGCGTTGAGGCGACCGTCGGTGGTGTAAACCAGGCCGGCGAACACCTGACCGTTGCGCAGTGCCGTGTAAACCAGCCCGGCATCCATCTGGCGGATGTTCTTGCGGCTCAGGTTCATGCCGTAGAGATCGACCATGCCGATCAGCCCGTCAGAGCGATTGGCAAACTCGGTATCCAGCGCTACCAAGTGATTAGTCTTGGCCTCGGCGCGCAGCACTTCATTCAACTGACTGATGTTGTTGATCTGCGGGTACTCCTCGGCGACTTTCTTAGGGAGGGCGAGGGCGTAGGTGTTGCTGAATTTCGACGGCGTCAGCCAGATCAGGCCTTTTTTTGCGTCGAGTTCTTTCACCCGGGCGTAGGACTGTGCGCTGTCGAGTTTTTCGGTGACATGGTTGTAGGCCACCAGCGACACGCCGGTGTATTCCCAGAGCATGTCCAGTTGTCCGCTTTCGTGGGCGCTGCGGGCGAGATTGCTGCCCAGACCACCGGTGATCTGCGCGTCATAACCTTTACTGCGCAGGTATTGCGCGGTGATTTCGGCGAGCAGGGTCTGCTCGGTGAAGACCCGGGCGCCGAGGCGGATCACCGGTTTCTCAGCGGCTTGCGCGATGCCCGCGAACAGCAGGACGCAACCTAAGATCAAACAAAGTCGTTTCATATTCATTCCTTCGCAAAAGCCTTAAGACGGGCGCAAACCGCGTTCCAGCCAGAGGCGGCTGGCGAGGGTGACGACGCCATCGAGCAGCAAGGCCAGCAGCGCGGTGCACGCGGCGCCGAGCAGCAGTTGCGGCTGATTGTTCAGGGCGATGCCGGGGAAGATCAGGCTGCCGAGGCTGTTTGCGCCGATCAGGAACGCCAGTGGCGCGGTGCCGACGTTGATTGCCAACGCCACGCGCACACCACCGACAATGATCGGCACCGCGTTGGGCAATTCGACTTTCCACAGCACTTGGCGCGGCGTCATGCCGATGCCGACGGCCGCTTCTTTGAGCGAGCCCTGGACGTTTTTCAGGCCTTCGTAGGTGTTGCGCACAATCGGCAACAAGGAAGCGAGGAATAAAGCGAAGATCGCCGGGCCACTGCCGATGCCGAGGACGCCCAGGGCAATCGCGAGCACGGCCAACGGAGGCACGGTGTTACCGATATTGAAGATCTGCATGAAGCGTTCAGCACGGCCGACCATGGTCGGGCGACTGAGGAAGATACCGGCAGGGATGCCCACGACAAGGGCAGCCAGCATTGAAGCGAGGACGAGAATCAGATGAGCTTGCAGGTAAAACAACAAATCGTCGCGGTAGTGTTCGATCGTGTTGATGCCGATCCAGTGGACCAGCAGGGCCAGGAGCGCGATCACCACCGCACCTCCCATCAGCCCTTTGCCATAGCGGATAGCCACAGGCGGACTCCTTTTTTTGTAGTCGGCGAACGCTCTCCCGTGTGGCATGCCAAGCCTTGGCTGCCGGGAGTGAACGTTCGCGAGAAGCAGCTCCCTCAGCACCGGCAAAAAGCGGTCTGAAAGCGAGCCATGAGCGCAGCCTCGTCAGGCTAACTTGCTGATTTTTCAGCCCCTGACGAAAATTCGTAACAGGGGATGGACGTCTCCGTGCTTTAAAAGGTTCCCACATAAGATGCCATCTGGCCACCGGTAGGAGCTGCCGAAGGCTGCGATCTTTTGACTTTGTTCTAGAGCAACAGATCAAAAGATCGCAGCCTGCGGCAGCTCCTGCGGGGTTTTGCGGGTCCGAGGGACGGTGGTTCGGCGGTTACTTTTTAAGCTATACTCGCCGCCCTTTTTTGAATCACCGCCAGGCGATTTCCCATGACCAACCAGGCCGCCGAAGTCGCGAAACGCCGCACTTTCGCCATTATTTCCCACCCCGATGCCGGTAAAACCACGATCACCGAAAAGCTCCTGTTGATGGGCAAGGCGATTGCAGTGGCCGGTACGGTGAAATCCCGTAAATCCGATCGCCATGCGACATCCGACTGGATGGAGATGGAGAAGCAGCGGGGTATTTCCATTACCACGTCGGTCATGCAGTTCCCGTATCGCGAACACATGATCAACCTGCTCGACACCCCCGGCCACGAAGACTTCTCTGAAGATACCTATCGCACCCTGACCGCGGTGGACTCGGCATTGATGGTCCTCGACGGCGGTAAAGGTGTCGAGCCACGTACCATCGCGCTGATGGACGTCTGCCGTCTGCGTGACACGCCAATCGTCAGCTTCATCAACAAACTCGACCGTGACATCCGCGACCCGATCGAACTGCTCGACGAAATCGAAGCCGTGCTGAAGATCAAGGCCGCGCCGATCACCTGGCCGATCGGTTGCTACCGCGACTTCAAGGGCGTGTACCACCTGGCCGACGACTACATCATTGTCTACACCGCCGGTCACGGTCACGAACGCACCGAAACCAAGATCATCGAGAAGCTCGATTCGGACGAGGCGCGCGCGCACCTGGGCGACGAGTACGAGCGTTTCATCGAGCAGCTGGAACTGGTTCAAGGCGCCTGCCACGAATTCAACCAGCAGGAATTCCTCGACGGTCAGCTGACCCCGGTGTTCTTCGGTACTGCTTTGGGCAACTTCGGTGTTGACCACGTACTCGACGCCGTTGTCGATTGGGCGCCGCGCCCGCTGGCCCGTGTGGCCAACGAGCGTACCGTCGAGCCGATCGAAGAGAAGTTCTCCGGCTTCATCTTCAAGATTCAGGCGAACATGGACCCGAAACACCGTGACCGCATCGCCTTCATGCGTATCTGCTCCGGCAAGTACGAAAAAGGCATGAAGATGCGCCACGTGCGCACCGGCAAGGACGTGCGCATCGGCGACGCCCTGACGTTCTTCTCCTCCGAGCGTGAGCAGCTGGAAGAAGCGTTCGCCGGCGACATCATTGGTCTGCACAACCACGGCACCATCCAGATCGGCGACACCTTCAGCGAAGGCGAAACCCTCGGATTCACCGGCATCCCGCACTTCGCCCCGGAACTGTTCCGCCGCGTACGCCTGCGCGATCCGCTGAAATCCAAGCAACTGCGTCAGGGCCTGCAACAGCTGGCCGAAGAAGGCGCAACGCAAGTGTTCTTCCCCGAGCGCAGCAACGACATCATCCTCGGTGCCGTCGGTGTGCTGCAGTTCGATGTGGTCGCCAGCCGCTTGAAAGAGGAATACAAGGTCGAGTGCTCTTACGAGCCAATCACCGTGTACTCCGCGCGCTGGATCGAATGCAGCGACAAGAAGAAGCTTGAGGAATTCTCCAACAAGGCAGTAGAAAACCTTGCAGTCGATGGCGGCGGTCACCTGACCTACCTCGCCCCGACGCGGGTCAATCTGGCCCTGATGGAAGAGCGCTGGCCGGACGTGAAATTCCGTGCGACGCGTGAGCATCACTAAGTAGAAGTCACTGCATTTCGCGGCGTAAAACGTTGCGAAGTGCTGGATCCAAAGAAGCCCCACAGGTGTTTACCTGTGGGGCTTTTTGCTTTATGGGAGGTTGTCCACTGTCATGTCTGACAGTAGACGCAGGTTTTGCGAGGACGTTAGATGAGTGAGCGGCGCCGTCGCCGAACATGCAGAAAGGATTGCTGATGACCCGTCAAACCGCATCGAATACGCAGGGGGAGCTTTGGGCAAAAAATGAGCAAGGCAGTCAAATATTCAAAGCCCAGGACCTACAGTTTTTGCAACCGGACTCTACCGCGATTTGGGGTGGGGGGCGAGGTCAATGGAAGCTTTGACCAGCGCCTGCACTTCTACATTCCCAAGAAGTATTGGTTGGCAGGGGTTCACCCAATCAATCTCGATAAAGACACCGAAGCTTATTACAACGATCAGTTCGGCAAGACCTGGACGACGCAGCCTGGTGGCGAGCTCACGATCCTGCAGATTGATCTGGCCATGGAAACAGTGATCATTGAATTTAAGTTCGTCACAAAAAAAGACGTCGATGATTGGGATTGCCTTGCGTTAACCGGCTCAGGCAGGTTTGAAGGCTTCACGACCGACCCCTCACATGGCAGCGCTACGCATCTGCAAACATTGAGAACCGCGAAAAGTCCGGCTTAGCTGTCATCGCTATTAACGCTATTCAAAACCGGTCTTTCATCGCCCGGCATTTTCTCCATTCCCTTAGCGTCCTATCTGGTGAACCCGGCTGATCGGAACTAGATTTCACACAGCACCAGTCAGGCACGTATGTCTCACCTGCAAAAGGATGGAGTCGGTTATGA
The DNA here is from genome assembly GCF_009764635.1 of Pseudomonas sp. PB103. Classification (NCBI taxonomy): domain Bacteria; kingdom Pseudomonadati; phylum Pseudomonadota; class Gammaproteobacteria; order Pseudomonadales; family Pseudomonadaceae; genus Pseudomonas; species Pseudomonas sp. PB103. The sequence continues at coordinate 146,789 of NZ_RWIL01000036.1, forward strand.
AGAGCAGATTGCTACGCGTTTTATTGCTGTTGAAAGTGATGGTGATGCTGTCCCTCGGCACCGCGACGGCCTGGGCCGAGTGCGAGGATCACGATTCTCAGGCGTTCAACGGGCAGGTCGGGCACAGCTCGATGATGCTCGCCAAGTCGGAGTCCGAACCGGGTGACCAGGATCAGGGCGGCAGCGCCGATGATGACGACTCGACCACCGACGAGCCGGACACCGATGATCCGGACGATGGCGACAGCCAGACGTAGATCAAAGATCAAATAAACCCCTGGTTGCGATATCCCTGTAGGAGCTGCGGCACGCTGCGATCTTTTGATCTGGATTTTATCAATAAGAATCTAAAGATCGCAGCGTGCCGCAGCTCCTACAGTTTTAACAACAACTGCCGCGAGCGAGAGCCTGCAAAGTCTGAGCCGACAGCCAAAAGAAAACCCCTTGCGCCTCGACTGATGCGCAGTCGATGCAGAAGGGGTTTGCTCACACTTTATGGATAAACACGACCCCTGTAGGAGCTGCGGCACGCTGTGATCTTTTGATCCTGATTCTGACAATCAAAAGATCGCAGCCTCGTTTCACTCGACAGCTCCTACAGGTTTTGTGTCGGTCTCCAGATTTGCTTAGGCCGCGCCGTTGAGGAATTGCTCGGCGTAGTGGCAAGCCACCTGTCGGCTGTCGAGCTGGCGCAACAACGGCTCTTCCGTGCTGCAACGCTCGGTCGCGTACGGGCAGCGCTTGTGGAAAGCGCAGCCCGACGGCGGGTTCAGCGGGTTGGGCAGTTCCCCGACAATCTTGATTTTCGGCTTGTTCGGGTCCGGGTGAATGGTCGGGGTCGCCGACAGCAGCGCCTGGGTGTACGGGTGCAGCGGACGCTCGTAGATGTCGTTTTTCGGGCCCAGTTCCACCGGGCGACCGAGGTACATCACCATTACGTCATCGGCCACGTGCTGCACCACCGCGAGGTTGTGCGAGATGAACACGTAAGCGGTGTTGAACTCCTGCTGCAGATCCATGAACAGGTTGAGCACCTGCGCCTGAATCGACACGTCCAGTGCCGAGGTCGGTTCATCCGCCACCAGCACTTTCGGTTGCAGCATCATTGCGCGCGCCAGGGCGATACGCTGGCGCTGACCGCCGGAGAACATGTGCGGATAACGCTGGTAGTGCTCAGGGCGCAAGCCGACCTGCTTCATCATCGCCTGGACTTTCTCGCGACGTTCGGCAGCGCTCAGGTTGGTGTTGATCAGCAGCGGCTCGCCGAGCTGGTCACCGACTTTCTGCCGTGGATTCAACGACGCGTACGGGCTTTGGAAGACCATCTGCACGTCTTTGCGCAGTTGCTTGCGCTGAGCCTTGTCGGCGCCGGCGACTTCCTGGCCGGCAATTTTCAGCGAGCCAGACGACGGGTCTTCGATCAGCGTCAACGCGCGGGCGAGGGTGGATTTGCCGCAGCCCGACTCGCCTACTACGGCGAGGGTCTTGCCGGCTTCCAGTTCGAACGACACGCCATTCAGCGCGCGTACAGTCGCGTGGCCCTTGAACAGGCCACGGGACACTTCGTAGTGACGGGTCAGGTCGCGGGCGGTAAGTACGACGGCCATTACGCCACCTCCTGGTTCAGCGGGAAGAAGCAGCGGGCGAGGCTGTGGGCTTTCGGATCAAGGCCTGGACGCTGCGCGCGGCAGCTGTCCTGCACGTACGGGCAACGCGGCGACAGCAGGCAACCCTGCGGACGGTCGTAACGGCCCGGAACGATGCCCGGCAGGGTCGACAGACGTGCGGCGCCGAGGCTGTGCTCGGGAATCGCCTTGAGCAGCGCTTCGCTGTATGGGTGCGCCGGGACGTCGAACAGTTGCGGCACCTGGCCGACTTCAACGGCTTGGCCGGCGTACATCACGCACACGCGCTGGGCGGTTTCTGCCACGACCGCGAGGTCGTGGGTGATCAGCACCAGGCCCATGTTCTGTTCTTTCTGCAACGCCAGCAGCAGATCCATGATCTGCGCCTGAATCGTCACGTCCAAAGCAGTGGTCGGTTCGTCTGCGATCAGCAGTTTTGGCTCGCCGGCAATCGCCATGGCGATCGCAACGCGCTGGCTCATACCGCCGGACAGTTGATGCGGGTAGGCGTCCATACGGCTGGCGGCGCCCGGGATTTCGACTTTTTCCAGCAGTTCGATCGCACGTTTGCGCGCTTGCTTGCCGGACATTTTCAGGTGCAGACGCAGCACTTCTTCGATCTGGAAACCGACGGTGTAGCTCGGGTTCAGCGCGGTCATCGGGTCCTGGAAGACCATCGACAAGTCTTTGCCGACGATTTGCCGACGTTGACGGTTGCTCAGCTTGAGCATGTCTTTGCCGTCAAAGCTGAGCGAGTCGGCGGTGACGATGCCGGGATGCTCGATCAGGCCCATCAGCGCCATCATGGTCACGGATTTACCCGAACCCGATTCGCCGACGATGGCCAGTACTTCGCCTTTGTCGACTTTCAGATCGAGGCCGTCGACCACCGGGGTCGCGGTCTTGTCGCCGAAGCGAACGTTGAGATTCTTGATTTCTAGCAGTGACATGGGAATCTCCTCAGGCGGCGTTCTTGAGTTTCGGGTCGAGCGCATCGCGCAGACCGTCGCCCATCAAGTTGATTGCCAGCACGCTGAGCAAAATGGTCAAACCAGGCAGGCTCACCACCCACCAGGCGCGTTCGATGTAGTCGCGGGCCGAAGCGAGCATGGTGCCCCACTCAGGGGTTGGCGGTTGTACGCCAAGGCCGAGGAAGCCCAGTGCGGCGGCATCGAGAATCGCCGAGGAGAAACTCAAGGTCGCTTGAACGATCAGCGGCGCCATGCAGTTCGGCAGCACGGTGATGAACATCAGGCGTGGCAGACCGGCACCGGCCAGGCGCGCGGCGGTCACGTAGTCGCGGTTCAGTTCGCCCATCACCGCGGCACGGGTCAGACGCACGTAGGACGGCAAGGACACCACAGCAATGGCGATCACGGTGTTGATCAGGCCAGGGCCGAGGATGGCGACAATCGCCACAGCCAGCAGCAGCGATGGCAGGGCCAGCATGATGTCCATCAGACGCATGATGGTCGGGCCGATCATCTTCGGAAAGAAGCCGGCGAACAGACCCAGCAGAATCCCCGGAATCAGCGACATGACGACCGACGACAAGCCGATCAGCAGCGACAGGCGCGAGCCCTGGATCAGACGCGACAGCAGGTCACGACCGAGTTCATCGGTACCGAGCAGGAACTGCATCTGCCCGCCTTCAAGCCACGCCGGTGGCGTCAGCAGGAAGTCACGGTATTGCTCGCTCGGGTTGTGCGGGGCGACCCAAGGGGCGAACAGCGCGCAGAAAATCACCAGCAACATGAACAGCAGGCCGGCAACCGCGCCTTTGTTCTTCGAGAAGGCTTGCCAGAATTCTTTGTACGGCGACGGGTACAGCAGGCTTTGATCCGCGTTGGTGGCGGAAGTCGCTACTGAGGAAGTTGGAGTGCTCATTGGATTGGACCTCAGCGCTGATGACGGATGCGTGGGTTGGCAAAGCCGTAGAGGATGTCCACTACGAAGTTGACCAGAATCACCAGGCAGGCGATTAACAGGATGCCGTTTTGCACAACCGGGTAGTCCCGGGCGCCGATGGCTTCGATCAGCCATTTACCGATGCCGGGCCAGGAGAAGATGGTTTCAGTCAGGACCGCACCGGCCAGCAGGGTGCCGACTTGCAGGCCGACCACGGTGAGTACCGGAATCAGCGCGTTACGCAGACCGTGAACGAACACCACGCGCGCTGGCGACAGGCCTTTGGCCTTGGCAGTGCGGATGTAGTCTTCGCGCAGCACTTCGAGCATCGACGAACGGGTCATCCGCGCGATCACCGCCAGCGGAATGGTGCCGAGCACGATGGCCGGCAGGATCAGGTGATGCAGGGCGTCGAAGAACGCACCGACGTCATCGGCCAGCAGCGTGTCGATCAGCATGAAACCGGTGCGCGGCTCGATGTCATAAAGCAGGTCGATGCGTCCGGAGACTGGCGTCCAGCCCAGGCTCACCGAGAAGAACATGATCAGGATCAGGCCCCACCAGAAGATCGGCATCGAATACCCCGCCAGGGAGATGCCCATCACCCCGTGGTCGAACAGGGATCCTCGCTTGAGTGCCGCAATTACCCCGGCCAGAAGCCCGAGAATGCCGGCGAACAGCAGGGCGGCCATGGACAGTTCCAGGGTCGCCGGGAAAAGGGAGGTGAACTCGGTCCATACGCTCTCACGCGTACGCAGGGATTCGCCGAGATCGCCGTGGGCCAGTTTGCCGATGTAGTCCAGGTATTGGGCGTACAGCGGCTTGTTCAGACCTAGGCGTTCCATTGCCTGAGCGTGCATTTCGGGGTCGACCCGACGTTCGCCCATCATCACTTCCACGGGGTCGCCAGGGATCATGCGAATCAACGCGAAGGTCAGCAAGGTGATGCCGAAAAACGTGGGGATCAACAACCCCAGTCGGCGGGCAATAAAACTAAACATCTTGTGTGGTACCTCATCAGCCGGTTAGGCGTGCCCGGCTTCCCTGGGGTCAGGGAGGCCGGGAGTTTCTTATCTACTTCACCTGGGTAGTGGCGAAGTTATTAGTGGTGAGAGGGCTGATGTGATAGCCCTCTACATTCTTGCGCATTGCGGTAAACATCCTGGTGTGGGCCATGCTGATCCATGGCTGATCCTGATTAAACAGCACTTGCGCCTGTTCGTAGAGCGCGGCGCGTTCGGCCGGATCTACTTTAGCCCGTGCTTCATCCAGCAGTGCCTGGAATTTCTCGTTGCACCAGCGTGCATAGTTCTCGCCGTTCTTGGCCGCTTCACAACTGAGCATAGGCGTCAGGAAGTTATCCGGGTCACCGTTGTCGCCCGCCCATCCGGCCGACACCATGTCGTGTTCGCCGGCCTTGGCGCGTTTAAGCATCTCGCCCCATTCCATCACGCGGATGTCGACCTTGATCCCGACTTTCGCCAGGTCAGCCTGCATCATCTGCGCGCCGAGCATCGGATTCGGGTTGGTCGGGCCGCCGCCGTTGCGGGTAAACAGGGTAAACACGGTGCCGTCAGGAACCCCGGCTTCCTTGAGCAGGGCACGGGCCTTGTCGAGGTCGCGTGGCGGGTTTTTCAGGTCGTGGTTGTAACCCAGCAGCGTGTCCGGGTACGGGTTGACCGCAACGGTTGCATTGCCCGGGCCAAACAGAGCGTTGACGTAAGCCGCTTTGTCGAAAGCGATATCGATCGCCTTACGCACGCGCACGTCGCTCATGTATTTGTGCTGAGTGTTCATGGCGATGTACGAAACGGTCATGGCGTTCAGTTCATCGACCTTGAGCTTGTCGTCTTTCTTGATGCTCGGGATGTCATCCGGTTTCGGGTACAGCGCGATCTGGCACTCGTTGGCCTTGAGCTTCTGCAGGCGCACGTTGTTGTCGGTGGCGATCGCCAGGATCAGCGCATCGGCCGGTGGCTTGCCACGGAAGTACTCAGGGTTGGCCTTGAAGCGCACCTGTGCATCCTTGGCGTAACGCTGGAAGATGAACGGGCCGGTGCCGATCGGCTTGTTATTCAGGTCGCCAGCCTTGTTGGCCTTGAGCAACTGGTCGGCGTATCCAGCGGAATAGATAGCCGTGAACGGCATGGCGACGTCGGCGAGGAACGGTGCTTCGCGACGCGTCAGGGTGAACTTGACGGTGCTGTCGTCGACTTTTTCGACGCTTTTGAGCAGTTCCTTGAAGCCCATGCTTTCAAAGTACGGGAAGCCTACGCTCGACAGTTTGTGCCACGGGTGATTCGGGTCCAGCTGACGCTGGAAGCTCCAGACCAC